>CBIHQO010000216.1:0-8935 GCA_966211735.1 uncultured Schlesneria sp. | reverse complement strand
GCGCAGAAGCTGGCTGCGGTGGGCGGCGGCGGGACCGATTGCAGCGCCCCGCTGGCCTGGCTGAACCGCCGGCGCGTGCGTGCGGACCTGGTCGTGTTCGTGTCCGACAACGAGTCGTGGATCGATGCGAACCGCGGCGGCCGTCGCTGCTCCGCAAGAGATCCCTGCTAGAATCCCCTCTTCCAAGGTCAGTCGGCGAGCGTACTCCATCGCCTCTTCATTTGATACTTGCTCAACCTGATCGATCAACGACAGATCCAGCACGCCTGGAACAAAGCCAGCACCGATCCCCTGGATCTTGTGAGGGCCAGGCTTCAATGGCTCGCCCGCTCGCGCTTGAGTCAGCACGGGACTGGCAGTCGGCTCAACGGCGACGGAGACAATCTTCTTTCCCTTGGTCCCTTTGATGTACCTCGAAACCCCCGTGATCGTGCCACCCGTTCCGACCCCCGACACAAAGATATCGACGGCTCCATCGGTATCTTCCCAGATTTCTGGCCCTGTCGTTTGTTCATGAATCGCCGGGTTGGCAGGATTCTTGAATTGTTGCAGCAGCACGTAGCGCTCAGGGTCCGATCCATAGATCTCTTCCGCCTTGGCGATCGCGCCGTTCATCCCTTTCGGCCCCTCGGTCAGCACCAGTTTGGCCCCGTAGGCGACCAGCAACTTGCGACGCTCCAGGCTCATCGTTTCCGGCATGGTCAATGTCAGGGGGATCTTGCGAGCCGCCGCGACAAAGGCGAGCGCAATGCC
The DNA here is from genome assembly GCA_966211735.1 of uncultured Schlesneria sp. Classification (GTDB taxonomy): domain Bacteria; phylum Planctomycetota; class Planctomycetia; order Planctomycetales; family Planctomycetaceae; genus Schlesneria. The sequence goes on along the minus strand of CBIHQO010000216.1, from coordinate 8,182 downwards.
GGTGTTTCCGCTGGTGGGCTCGACCAATTCCTTACCGGGACCAAGCAGCCCGCGTTTTTCGGCATCCCAGATCATCGCAGCGCCGATGCGGCACTTCACGGAGTACGCAGGATTGCGCCCCTCGATTTTGGCGAGGACGGTTGCGGGGGCTCCATCGATCACGCGATTCAGTTGCACCAAAGGTGTGCGGCCGATCGACAGAGAATTGTCCTTATACCAGCGTGCCATTTGAACCTCCGTGAGTCGTCAATAATCTATGGTCATGACAAAAAAAGAGGCCAGTGCATCTCATCAGACGCACTGGCCTCCGGAATTTCCGGTCAGCATTACCAGCGCGGAGCATATCGCAAATTGATGGACTGTCAATATCCACTGAGCGAATGTCAGAATTGATCGTTCGAACGCATCAACCTGTCTGTGGCGTCCCGCGAGCAGAAAATCGCTTGGTCTAACCCATGCTTAAACGCGGCACGCAAGTACTACTCGCATTAGCGGCGAATGACATCGTTGCGATCTGCCTGGACCGTCGTGGCCAATCTGTCAGCCAGGTTGGCGTCGATACCATCCAGCGAAGTCAGCACTCCGGCGGCATCTCGTTCTTTCATCGCTTTCAAGACCGAGATTGCTGTTTCGATCTTGCCGTCGTCGACCAGCTTCCTGATGAACAGTGCCTGACTGCGAATGAATGCGCTTTCGCCCGACGGACGATTGGCATTCGCAATCGGCTTGTTCTTGGTGGTTCGAGGTGTTCGTTGAGCCACTTCGAGCATTCGCAGTTCCGCGTCCGCCATGTCTTCGCGAGTTCGCTTGCGCAGGTCATCGACAGCAGCCAGCTCGGTGCGGATGTCGTCGTAGATCATCTTCAGAGCTTCCTGGCGTACCGCCAGTTTCGATTCTTGCTCTTTGACATCGGTCAGCAACGATGCCGCTTCGGCATCAATCACTTTGGTTTTAGCTGCAGAAACACTCTTCGTAACGACCTTCGGTTCTGCAACGACTTCTGCTTCCTCGTCGGGAACCGGCAGCAAGAGGGGTTCGACGGCTGCAACGACTTTGCGAGGTCGTTTTCGCGGAGCGGGTGCTTCGGCGAGGGCAGCTTGTTTTTCCGCTGCGACTTTCGCCTGCTGGTTCAGCTGAGGCTGTACGAAGTCCACCCACGTCGATGCGAGAGCAAAGACGAATAAGGCAGTCATCAGTACAGTCACCAGAATCTTCATTGGCCCATTCCAACCGCGTGTGGCGAGCACTCGCGATCAATCACGCCGAGTCACTACATCGGCATGCGCATCACTTCTTGATACGCGTCAATCACCTTGTTTCTCACTTCGACGAACACCCGCAGGCTCAGGTCTGCCTTGGCTAAGGCCAGCATCGTCTCATGCACACTCTCGCTCTGACCTGTCGCCAACTGCTGAACCGACGCGTCCGCCTGCAATTGCTGAGCATTCGTATCGGCCACGAACTGTTCGACCACATTCCCGAAGACCGCGCCGTTGGAGGGTGGCGTTACGCCAGACAGTGGCGAGGCTAAGGGCAGCCCGCCAATCATTCCTGCTGGTGCAATGTTCATCGCCGTTCCTCAGAACGAATGTCTTCGTGAAGTTATCCGCGAACGATCGCTAGTGCCTGTTGATTCATATCCACAAAGTTTTGAGCCGCCTTGAGGTTCGCTTCATAAGCTCGGGTTGCCGTGATCAAGTTCACCATTTCCATGGGCAAGTTGACATTAGGCATCGTGACGAAACCTTCGGGGTCCGCATCGGGATGCCCCGGTTCATAGCGGCGCGGCATCTCGGACATGTCGTCGACAACACCGACCGTGCGTACACCTGCGAGTCCTGTCGATTCCACCGAACCGCGTGGTCCCGGTCCTTCCGCACCCATGGCGGTCTCGAAGACGATGTCTTTGCGGCGGTAGGCACCACCTTCTGGAGTCCGCGTGGTCGAGGCGTTGGCGATGTTATTCGCGACAACTTCCATGCGCATCCGTTCGGCCGTTAAGCCGGATGCACTGATATTGAACGCTCCCAGCGACGTATCGAACCCCATTGGCCCCTCCGTGACTCAGCTCTACTATTGCCCGCTGATGGCTCGCCGCATCATGGCTGTTTTCGTAGATACGATCTGCAGGTACGCATTGTTCAGGAGAGTATTCTTATTGAGTCGCATCATCTCGCGATCGATGTCGACATTGTTTCCGTCGATACGACCCGGCGTCGTCGTGTCCTCGACAACCGTCGGCTGCAAGTTCGCCACCCCCTGATCGCCATGCCTCTGCAGATGCTTGTTCAGTTGGTCATCGAATGACACATCCAGCTTGTGATAGCCGGGGGTGTTCACGTTGGCGACGTTCTGCGACAGCACCTTGTGCCGGAGCACAGTGACATCGACCAGCTTCGCGAGCATGTCAAATTGTGAAGGTGTAACGGACATACCGATTCTATCGGTTGTGCCGAAAGCGTAAGTTGAACCGAAGCCCGCCAATCGGCCGATTCGGCACCCCTCCACGTCGCCTCACCGGCGACTTCTGCCGTCCGCCGGATCCGCGAACCGACGAAGTGAAGCGCCCGTGGCGATGGAGCCCGCGACAAGGGATCCTTTTGCGATCTTTTCAATCGTTAACTAATGAGAATTTGCGACCCACCAGGACAACTGTGGACATAATGAGCCTGATTGAGCTCGAAGAATGCGGGTCTTGGCGCTTTTATCGCACTTTTGTGAGAACTCATTTGAGGGTAGCGCATGTGTGAGCACGCCACGTCGAATGCGGATTGTGGGCTCTGACACGGAGCTTCATCAGCATTTTGTCGATTTACGTCAAACCGGTCAGCACCCCGTCGCGGCAGTAGTCGGGATTGCCGAATCGCTCGATGTGGTGACCCATTCCATGGGCTAATGCCATCAGCAGGCGGTTGTGAGGCACCTTATTGTAGTGCAGCGAGCGGCCCATCTTGAAGTCCAGGCCATTTCCAACCAGCACGAATGGAATGTTATCCAGCGTGTGCGAATTGCCCTGACCGAGTTCATTCGTCCAGACGATCAGCGTATTGTCCAGCAAGCTGCCCGTACCGCCTGGTTCAGGTGTTTCGGCAAGACGTTTGGTGAGATAGGCCAACTGTTCGCAGAACCACTTATTGATTTTGGTGAGCTTGTCTTGCGAGGCATCATCGTTGTCGGGCTTGTGCGACAACTCGTGATGGCCCTCTTCGACGTCCAACCACTTCATCTTCGCGCCACCGACCGAGTTCGTGAACTGCAGCGATGCCACACGCGAAAAGTCGGCGGCAAAACTGTTGACCATCAAGTCGATCTGCAACTTGCTGATCTTCGGGATGTTGTCATTTTCCTGACGGACATTCGGCTCCAGTTCCGGCAGGGCATGAGTGAGCGTGAGGTTGCCGGAGGCTTGTAGCTCCTGCTCCATCTCGCGAACGAATGTCGCGTGCTCGTCCAGCAGTTTGCGATCGTCGGAACTCAGCCGGCCAGAAACACTGCGCAGATCCGCTTGTAACTCGTCGAGGACGCTCTTGAGACTTTCCTGATCCTTGGCTCGGCCGTAGAGCTTGTGGAACATCTGATAAGGATCATCGATGGGCGCGATCGGCTTGTTCGGTCCCGAGTAAACCATGCGCGTCCACGTATCGGCTCGATCGGGAACCATTACGCCGAATTCGAGTGATCCGAATCGAGTGCGCGTGTCGGCGTTGCGTTGCAGATGATTCTTGATTTCCTGATCGATCGAATGACCGCTCGACCAGCCCGCTGGTGTGTCGGAACCACCTTGGATATTGCCTGGGAAAAGTTCGATTCCCGTCAGCAGACAGCCAATCCCACGCATGTGATTGTCACCGTCACCGCGAACCTTATCGCAGACACCCTTCAGGACCAGTGTTCGGTCCCGAAACTCCTGCAGTGGAGAAAGGCTTTCCTTCAGTGTGAAGTTTTCACCCTCTTCATCAGGCCAGAACGTCTTGGGAACGATTCCATTCGGGCTGAACATCACGACCAGACGCTGCTTGCGGACCTGTTGATTCGCAAAGCCCAAGCTCGGCAGATTCAGGATGAATGGCAGTGCTCCAGCACTCAATCCCAGATCGCGGAGGAATTCACGTCGTGAGGTTCGAAAGCCCATCTTGCGGTCACTTTCCCGTCTGTAAGGATTGTTCCGTCTGCTGCTGGAGTGGCTGCTGCAACACATCCACAATACAACATATATGGCCCGAAAGCGAGAGGGACATGCCGAAGTGAATTCGGCATGTCCTCATCAAATTGGCAATCGCGACATCAAAGCTATCGGCCGCGGTCAGCCAGCGAATCGAGGCTCTCACCCCGCGGTGATACGCTCGCCCGAATCGCTACCTATTCAGCAGCACCGCCGCTGGTCGCCCCTTGTTTCACGCCGCCTTTCAGCATTGCCCCTTCTTTGATCGCGAACAACGTACTCTTGTTCGAAATGAACAGGGTGTTGTTGGCAACGACCGGGGTGCTGTAAACCGAATTCACCATGTTGTTCTCAGCCAGGATCTTCATCTTCTTCGACAATTCGAAGATCGTGATATCGCCGTCTTCATCACCGATGTAGACCTTGCCATCGACAATCAGCACCGAACCCCAAGCCGCGGCGAACATGTCGTGAGACCAGTAAACGATGGGCTTGCCGTTTTCGGTCTTCTTGGCATCCAGGCAATGAACGAGACCGGCGAAGTCGGCGATGAACAGCAAATCGTCCTTGATCGCCGCGCTACCAATCGTGCGATGCATCGTTTCTTCGAACTCGATCTTGCCATTCTTATTGCGGTCGACCGAATCGAAGTGCCACACGGCCCCGGCATTGGGATTTGGAATTGCTTTCTCACCCTTCTTGGTATCGACACACTGCAGGCGCCGAGGTGGGATCTCTTTGCCATCGGCACCAATCGCCAACTCCAGACTGATATCGCCACGCTTCGTCGGGTCGATGCAGTAGTAGTGACCAATTCCTTCGCCGTGTTCGGGGTCTTCGCCAACACCTGAGTAAACCAGGCCGTCGTAGAAGACCGGGGTGCCGATGATGTGGTTGCGAGTGGCTCGACCACCCAGGAGATAGACTGATTCCTTGGGATTGCCATCGAACTTCCACAGCAGCTTCGCGGCCCCTTTGCCATCACCAGCAGGATCGAAGCTATAGATCCAGCCATCTCCGCCGCCCATCACGACCTGCGCCTGCCCACCGACTTCGAACGCGCAAGGACTGGACCATTGGCCGTGCAGAATATTCAGCCCGGGCGACTTGTCGCTCCACAGCAACTTACCAGTGTTCTTGTCCAGACAGATGAAGCTGGGGGCATTCGGTGCCGGAATGTTAATGTGATCGTCATCGACCCCATTCCCTGTGATGACAAAGCAATAATCGCCGACGCAAGTCAGCGAGCAGGAGCACATGTTGTGCTGGAAAACGCCAAGCGCACCCATCAGATCGTAGCGCCAGAGGATGTCGGCTTCGTCTTTGTTTTCGTTGGGTTCGGCCTTGAACGGCCCGTCATTCTCGCCGTCGAGGAATCCTTCGACATCCAGGCACAGCACTTCGCCACGGCTGGTGTTGTACCAGACGCGAGTATCGTCGCAGCAGACGGTCGAGCAGATCCCCATCAGCGGCCAATCATTCACGCGACCGGATGGCAGCTTGGTCGACGAACATTGCCACAGGAACTTGCCCGTCTTTTCATCGAAGGCCAGTAAGCATCCCAGATCGACTTTACCAGGATATCGCTTCAAGTAACCGTGCGTATTGTTGGTTCCAACAAAGACCTTGCCATTGGCAACCACGGGATTCCCGTACGTTTGTGAACCCAGCGGAACGGCCCACAGCACGTTTTCGCCGGTATCAAGATTCCACTCCGTCGGAATATCCTTTCCGTCCGGCGTGTTGTTTCGATAAGACGAGCCCCCCCACTGAGGCCAGTCATACTTGCCGACTTTCATTTTGCTGAGGTGATTCACCACGGCGTCGGTGGGGTTGAATTTGTCTGCGGCAGAAACAGCGCCGACAGCGATCGAGGCCATTGCGACGGCCAAGGCAAAAGACTTCATGACGGTTTCCTTTAAGGGACGACGGCCGTACCTGGCCGATTTCCTTCATCGATTCAGCGTTTGCTGCCAATCCGTGGAGCGGAACTATTCAATGCGATTCATGAACACCTTGGATCGCGGCTTACTGAGGCACAACCGAGACGTTGTCGACGAAAATCTCTGAATCCTTGGCATTGCCGAACAGTCCCGGGCTGCCTGTCAGATTCGCCGGAGCGTCCACCCATTCAATCAACCATTGTGAAGGTTCAGGGTCCGACTTCTTCCAGGCTTTGCCGTGGCAGACCGACACGGTTTCGCCCCCGCGTTCTTCAATGGTCACAATCATCTTCAACGTATACCACTCTCCAGCTTCCCATTTGAACGGAACTTCATACGACTTCTGATCGTGAGGGAACCAGGAGAACAACTTCAACTGCTGGTGAGCTCCCAACATCGCCAGACGATAACGCTGATTGTTGATGCCAACATCCGGCAGTTTCGAATTCTTGTCGGCGTCCGCTCCCGCTTCAACCTGATTGGCAAAAAAATCAGCCTGCATCACGTAGCCTTTGGATCCCGGATGGCCCAGCCAACCCTGGCTTTTCGTTCCCTTGGGAATCGTCGTAATCTTGCACATCACGCCGTTACCGGTGATCTTGCGATCTCCCTTTTCGATGACAAGTTGCGTTGGAATCTTGTCATTCCCGGTCCATTCCCATTTCGCAATGACCTTGTCGTCCTGGAGTCGCTTTAACGACGGATCCATCTTTTCTTTGGCCTGATCCTGATTCGTAGCGGTCTCGAGCAAGCCGAGATATCGCCGCATGCCGGTAAAGGCCTGTGCTGGCGTCGAGTCATCGAACGTCGCCTTTGGAGCCGGTACGTTTGTGAACTGAGTGGTCAGATAGATATAGAGCCGCGCCGCGAGCGGATCATCCTTTTGCAACGACAGGAAGTAGTCGTGATCGACAGCGATGTGGCGATATCGCAAACCGACGCCTGTCACAGGAACGACGCCATTGTTGAAGTCGAAGGTCCAGGGCGTGTCTGCGGTAATTTCGGGGATGACTCGGATTCGGGCGGTCCCCTTCAACTCGCCAAACTCGGCAGTCACCATCACAGGGGCATGCACGTTTCCACCGGGACCAGTGTACTTGCCGCTTTCGTCGATCTTGCCTGGACCTTGAATCGTGAACTTCACATCTTTCGCGGCAGCGGTCTTCAGGAACTGACCGTTGGCATTGTAAAGTAGCACCGAGAATTCCTGCTTTTGAGTTGGCTTCAGCAAGGATTCCACGGGAACCAGCAGCGCCTGCGCCGGCTTCGTATCTTTGTCGACGGGTGTTTCGGCGGCAACCTTCGGAATCGGATCGGCCGACGGCTTCGCGTCCTTCAGGCCGATGCAATACATCATTGTTTCGCAGGTGATGTAAATGCGTCCATGCGAAATGATCGGCGACGCGCCGATATCACCCTGTTCCAGGCGAAGCTGATGGATCTTCTTGACCCCCTTGGCTTCGTCCGGTGCGAAGATGTACCAGCGACCAGTCCCATCACAGACGTAGATCTTGCCGTCACCGTAAACGGGACTGCCGCGACCCATCGTCCCAATCTTGGTCTTGCCGATCAGCTTGCCGGTCTTCAGATCGTTGATAAAGAAGATCCCGCCGTCGTCAACCGAGTACACTCGATCGCCCAACACCAAAGGACCGGTCTTGCCGATGTATTGCTCTTTTACTCGCCACAATTCGCCAGTTTTGGTGATGTTGCCAGACTTGCTGGCGTCGAGAGCGAACAGCGCACCCATCGCGGTGTCAGCAAGATTTTCATCAGCATGGCCACACAACACCAGGTTGCCTGCGAACGTAATCGCGGTGTTAATCCCTCGCACCGAAGCGTCATAGTTCCAAAGCTGCTTGCCCGTTCGCGGTTGGAAGCCATAGACGCTTCCATCGCCACTTCCCACAACAAGTTGAGCCTGGCCGTCAATCACCGAAATCGCCGGCGCGCTGTAGGTCGTGTCTTCTGGAAACGGCTTGGTGCTTTGGAACCAGACAGCCTGACCATTTCGCTTGTCGAATCCGATGAGGCGGTAGGCCGGACGAGCCATCTCGCCCCAGCCAATCACGACGCC
>CBIHQO010000215.1:0-8939 GCA_966211735.1 uncultured Schlesneria sp. | reverse complement strand
CGGCCGCACATATCTCTTGAACACCACATTCGATTTGAAGCCGACCAAGGACGGTAAGCTCACAGGGCAACTGCAGATCGGTAAGGAATTTGTCGACCGCGCCATGATTCGGATCCTCACCCAGACATTTGACGCTCAGCCACAAACGGCCGGAGCGAGGTACTATCAAATTCCGCTAAAGAAGTTCATGAAGAAGGTCTCGGCACCGGCTTCATTCCAGACGCCAGCATCCATCGCGTCACCGCCAGCGTCGACAGCCACGAAGTAAAGAGCAGCGCATGTGCTGAGCAGGATCCGGTTCCCTCGCGACAGTTAGTGGCCTCGCGCAGAAGCTCACCCTTTACAGCGACCCCTCGAATGTTGGACCCGCCGCTGGACGGCAGCACGATAACAACGTCGCGAGTTCAACCTCAGAAAGGCTGGCGTCACTTCGCGTCTGAGGTTGATTTGTCGGGAAGGATCATTTTCTCGGTTTCGCGGCGCAGGATGTGATACATCCAGGCTTCGCGATTGTTCGCTTTGGCAGGGTCCCAATCGAACCGCGCAACCGCTGCTTCCAGAGCCGTTCGGGCGATTTCTGGCTCGCCTTGCCGATGCTGAATCATGGCGAACAGCAGGATTGGCGCCGGTCCGAGGACTTTCATGGTTTCGTTGTCCAACAGGGCACGTGCATTGTCCAGTCGACCCGCGCGATATTCGGCCAGGCTTTTGGCAAAGCGATAATAGGGCAGCACCCCGCGATACTTCACGGGATCCGCGGCCAGGGCACGATCAATCAGCGTCGCCGCCGGTCGCAGTTCGTCATCGTCAAGCGGCATGAACAGGCAGGCGCGTCCCGCTCGCTCCGCCAGGGGGGGATCAGTTCCGCAGCCAAATCGGCTCAGCAACAACCCGCGGGCACGCCGATATTCGTCGGTGTGGCCGAGGTACAAGCACAGTTCGGCATATCCGTCCCAGGTGCTGTGATCCGGCGGCTGAAGTGCGATCGCCTGTTGCCAGGCGGTGCGTGCTTCTTCCAGTTGATTGAGTTGCACCAGGCCGTCTCTCAACGCGCGATGAGCTTCCCAAAGTTGAGGGTCGAGAACGAGGGCACGCCGACTCTCAATATTTGCCTCCACGCCCCGATTCAGAGACACCAGGCAGCGACCGATCAGGGCAACAGACACGGCGTAACGTGGAGCGTCTTCGGGGATGAGTCGAAGCTCACGAATGGCTTCTTCATTCCGCTCAAGCCGGCGCAATGCCAGTGCGTAGTTAAATCGATAGTCGTACGACTTCGGTTCTAATCGCATTGCGATCCCAAATTGCTCCAGTGCCTCTTCCATACGGCCGACCTCCGTCAGTGCCGCTCCCAGATTGCTGTGCGGCACGGCGATGGTCGGGCGAATGGCAATCGCGGCCTGATAGAACCGCATCCCATCCCACGGATTCCCGTTTTTATGAACAGCAATCCCCAGCACCAGATTCACATGGAAGTCACTGGGATATGCCTGTTGCAATCGCTTGTACAACGGAGCCGGATCTCCCCCCAGATTTCTCAACCGCTCGCCCATATAAATCAGAAGCTGGACCGATCGATCGTCAATCGAGGCCTCCTGTACGTACTTGGTCAAGACTTCCCGATTCGTCCATAACTCAGGGTCGAACATGCGCGAGGTGATTGCATCGCCATCGACCTGACGAGCCACTTCGAACAACTCGTCGCGGCGCTTCTGATCGCGAGCACAACACGCCCAGTCATCCAATGCGACCACGACTGCGGGAGCAATGCTGGTTGACCGAATCTTCGCGGCGACGACATGCGGGGGTTCGCGCATGTCGAACATGCCCGAATTGGCGAACGCGGCCTCATACTCTCCCACGGCACGAACGAACTTGTCCCCTTCGACCATTGGGTTAAGGCGATCGAGGCGAATGGCTTCCAACCTTTCGACAAAATTCAATTCGCGTTCGTACTGCTGGAGACTGTCACGAAGCGCTGTGGCCTGCCTGTCGCCAAGGCGGGCGATGGCCCGCTCCAGGGCCAGGTGGGCTTCAGGCCAGGACGATTTGCGTTCCGCCCGAACGATCTCCTGGAAATCGCTCTGGACGGCGCGCGTGGTGACGGCCTGGTCCAGCATCAACGACCATCCCACGGTCAACAGAAATGTCACCAGCAAGACGCTGCTGATCATCGCCGCTGTGAGAGCGCGGTGACGATTTGTCCATTTGCGAGCGCGCTCCAATGGGGATACTCGACGAGCCAGCACTGGTTCTCCACGCTGGAATCGCTGCAAGTCGTCGGCGAGATTCGCGGCCGTGGCGTACCGACGGGTTGGTTCCTTATGCAGACACTTCAGGCAGATTGTTTCCAGGTCGCGCGGTATCTTGGGATTGAGTCGCGATGGCGAGACGGGTTCCTCAGTAACCACCTGCCGTTGTGTTTCAATTGCCGTTTCGGCTCGGAACGGCGGTCGTCCAGTGAGCATTTCGTAAAGAATCGCTCCCAGCGCATAGATATCCGCGGACGGCCCAATCAAACTGGTCTTGCCGGCCGCCTGCTCCGGAGCCATATAGCTTGGGGTCCCGATCCGGGCACCGCTCATCGTTAAGTCCACGTCACTCTCGAATCGTCTGGCCAATCCAAAGTCTGTGATTTTTGGCATACCATCGTTCGTCAACAGGACATTCGCCGGTTTCAAATCGCGGTGAATGATCCCGCCTGTGTGTGCGGCTTGCACAGCGCGAGCCAGAGTCGACACGAACTCGGCTGCGGGGAGGGCAGGTCGTGGCATTCCAGCGAGCGCTTCAGCAAGACTCTGCCCCTCGATGAACTCCATCGTGAAATATGGCTGGCCATCCAATTCACCAACGTCATGGACCTGCACAATATTTGGATGACTGAGGCCCGCGATCGCTTCGGATTCTCGCTGAAACCGCGCCAGCTCATGCAGATCTGCATACGCACCCGAGAGCAGCATCTTCAGAGCACTGGTCCGATTCAGTTTCAAGTGCCGAGCCCGATAAACCACTCCCATGCCGCCACGGCCGAGTACGGATTGAACATCGTATCCGTCGATCTTCGGCAATCGGATTGCCTCTGGTCCACCGGCAGGATCTGTGTCGGTATTCCGGATCGACGTTGGGAAGAACAAGCCGACTTGATGTTCGATGCACTGCAGATGATTCCATCTTTTCCGTACCTCTGGCAGAAGCTCCGGGCATTTGGCGCACGCCTGTTCGGGTGTGCAGTGCGCATCCATCATCTCTTCGAGTAATTCTTGAATGCGATCTTCGACGGACATATCAGCGGCTCTTGGCGGATTGTTTCACTGAGACTGGGCCGGAGAGACTTCGGAGCTATAGCTCGTCCGGCAATCCGGCGGACGGTCGAAGGTCCGCCAGTGATTTCGACAGCAGAATCAAGCTGCGGTTTAGACGTCGCTGGATCGTCTTGGATGAAACGCTGGTGATCTCCGCCGCTTCGACATGCGTCATCCCCTGGATGCGAATCAGGCTAAACACTTCGCGTTCTTCCTCCGGAAGATTCTCGATTGCGTCCAGCATGCGTCGACCATCAAAGCTGATTCCAGAAGCACTGCTCATCGGGGCCGGGACAAGACCTTCCACGAATTCGGTCACTGGTGCTTTCTCGTCCAGGCGTTGGGCCAGGTCATTGAGTTCCCAGCGAATGTGCTGATTGGCCAGTCCGAAGAATTGACGGACACTTTCCGGTCGTGTTTTCCTCAGCGCCTTCAGTAATCGTTCAACGACTGCACTGAGTAACTCTTCAGTCCGTAAATTGAGAGGTGGCTGAGCCAATCTTGGGTAACTTCGGTGCAGCAGCGTCGCACAGAGTAACGAGAGTCGATTGACCGAACGGCCCAGCAATTCACGAATGACAGGCCCTGCGGGAGAATCACCTTTGACACCAGCCAACTCGTCCAAATATTGTTGGACTGCTGCTGTTGTCCCTGCGTTGTCCATCGGGGATCGCCTCTGACAAGTGGCAACGTCCCCTGACATCGGGACTGGAACATATTTTAGCCCGACGCTTCCGAGTCTGTCGACTCACCGAATACTTTTGGGGTCTGGCACAGGCGTAAGTTTTCGGGTTGCCTTGGATTCGATCTGGCGCGTGTAACTGGCATGTCCGAATCGTGAATATTCGGCGAATAATCACGCTCTTCTCTCCCGCTTTGACGAGAGGTCTTGCCGATCCTTCTCAAAAAGAAATGACCAAACTTTGACATTGCGTTCCGTCGCACCCATGTTCACCATTTTTCCTGGTACCAGGCAAGTTTTGGATCGTACTTGAAAAGTGTGTTCTTCGCAGGACCGACGTCGTTTAGACGGAAAAGTTGAATGCGGCTGTCCATCTCGGATGCCTAGTAAGGTGACAGCGGATTCAGCTGCCAGACTGTTCTTTAGCGAGGAGCAAACGATGACCGTCGGAAAAATGTTGTACACCGCCAAAGTCCATACCACGGGAGGCCGTGAAGGCGCAAGCCGCAGTTCTGACGGCCGCCTGGACATTCAACTTTCGAATCCTGGTGCCGTCGGCAAGGGCACCAATCCAGAGCAATTGTTCGCGGCCGGATGGTCGGCCTGCTTCATTGGTGCCATTGGAGTCGCAGCTGGAAAAACGAAGGTCAGTCTTCCGGCTGACCGAGCCATTGATGCCGAAGTGGATCTGCTCAATGTTGACGGTGATTTCTTCATCCAGGCTCGCCTCAGCATCAGCCTGCCAGGCATGGACCGGGACATCGCGCAGGCCCTGGTACACGCAGCGGAGCAGATCTGTCCGTACTCCAAGGCCATTCGAGGCAACATGAAAGTCGCCATTAACCTGGTCTGATTTGGTCCGTGTGAGATTCCATTCCGATAACTGCAAATCTCTGGAGGTTGACAAACATGAGCGAAAAACGAAAGACAGCCCTTGTGACTGGTGCATCGCAGGGAATTGGTGCCGGTCTTGTCAAAGAATTTCTGGAACATGGTTTCAACGTCGTCGCCAATTCGCGGAAGGTCAGCCAATCGAGCGAGATTGTGGCTTCCAACCGAGTCGCTCTGGTCGACGGCGATATTGGTGACCCGGCAACTGCCGAGAAAATCGTCGAGTCGGCGCTGTCTCGCTTCGGTTCGATCGACGCATTGGTCAACAACGCCGGGATCTTCTTCGCCAAGCCGTTCACGGACTATACGACCGAGGACATCAAGTCGCTGGTCTCAACAAACATTGAGGGCTTCCTGTACATCACACAGCTCGCAATCAAGCAGATGCTGGCGCAAAAGACCGGGGGCAGCATCGTCACGATCACGGCAGCCCTGGCGCGCAATCCCATCCGCGGCTTCACGGCGTCGGTCCCCATGATCACCAAAGGCGGGCTGGAAACAGTCACCCAACACCTCGCGATGGAATACGCGAAGGACGGGATTCGCGTGAATGCGGTCGCGCCGGGCGTCGTCGACACTCCACTTCATAAGTCGACACCCAAAGAAGTGATGGAAAGCCTGTCGCCGATGGGAAAGCCGTCTTCGGTGAAAGAGATCGCTGATGCCGTCCTGTACCTGACCAGTGCCGCGACAGTCACCGGAGACATCCTCTACGTGGATGGCGGCGCTCATTTTGGACGCTGGTAATCCCGCTCACTTATGACACACGTGAGAAGTGGGTTCAGGTTGGCCGGGGTGAGACGTGCAACGGACGGGTGTGGGCTTCGTCTGGCGTCGCAACCCGGCCACACCTGATTCAAATTGCAGGCAGCGTAGAACAACTCAGGGGAGCATGAATCGTGATCTCAAAAGCAACAACCGCTGAAGATCGTCTCCAGAAGCTCGGTATTCAACTGCCGGATGCGCCGACACCCTTTGGTGCCTATGTTCCTGCGGTTCAGTCGGGAAATCTGCTTTTCCTGAGTGGGATGCTCGCCACGTCGGGCCACGCGGTTACGGTCACGGGCGTCGTGGGAAAAGACCTTGACGTGATGGGGGGCCGGGAAGCGGCATTCAGGGCAGCGGTCAATGCCTTGGCCCTCACGAAGAAGCATTTGGGGACCTTGAACCGCGTCAGTCACGTCGTGAGGATCGGCGTCTACATTGCCGCGACACCCGAGTTCACTGAACACCCAAAGGTTGCCGATGCCGCTTCGGAGCTGTTTCGCGATGTTTTCGGTGACGAGATGGTCTCATCGCGCCTGGTCTTAGGCGTGGCCAGTGTACCCCTCGGTTCGCCCGTCGAACTGGAGGTCATCCTGGAAGTACATCCCTGATTTGTCTCGCGAGGTGACTGGCGTCTCGCTTCGCTGAATTCCCCTTACCTTGGAACGTATCACATGCGTGAGGTACTTGGTCGTCTCAGTTGGAATTCCGAAAGCACCTTCCCGCAAGAGGGGAGGCAAGTTCAGCCCGCCAGCTCCCCCATGGGGATGAGCAAACGCAAAGAGCAAATTCTGGATCAATTCAGGCGACGCCTCGAGTCAGAATCTCAAGACACTTGTCCGGCCTGTGCTCGGAGTTTTACAGCCGTCGAGGGCTCCGCTTACGTACTGACCAGCCCCGAACTCGAAGAAAAGGCGGGATGGCCTCAATCCTCGTCGCCGATGAGTTTGTCGAAGCTGGGCTGAACATCTCGAATCATCGCCCCAGAGGCGACCTGCCTTCGACTTTCGCACCAAGTCTCCAGGGGAAGAACTCCTGACTACGTTAGCATCTGCCCGTAAACTGTTTGCATGTTCGTTTGTTGCAGTGTCATCCCCATTGATGTGCGCTCGCTCATACGGAAGTCAAAAAACATGACAGACACTGACAATCTTCGCTACACGAAGCTAACTCTGAACAATGGGTTGGGCGCGATCCCCGCGCTCGGCTTCGGAACGCTGATTCCAGATCCCATCTCAACCAGAAATGCGACCAAGGCCGCGCTGGAGGCGGGATTTCGCGCGCTTGACACTGCGGAACGCTACCGGACTGAGACAGAAGTCGGCGAAGCGATGGTGGAAGTATTCAGAACAGGAAAGATCAAGCGGCAGGATGTGTTTGTCGCCACGAAACTTTGGAACACGAATCATCGTCCTGAACGCGTCAAACCTGCCTTCGAGGCAAGTCTTAAGAAACTCCAGCTCGACTACCTGGATCTCTATCTGATCCATACCCCTTTTGCCTTCCAACCTGGAGATGCGTACGACCCGAGAGATGTCAACGGCAATGTGATTTATGACCGTGGCGTGACGCTGTTAGAGACATGGGAAGCGGTGGCGGAACTGGTGAAAGAAGGGAAGTGCAAAGCAATCGGACTATCCGACATCGGCCTTGAACGCCTGAAAGAGATCTCTGACGCCGCAACCATCAAGCCGGCGGTTGTCCATGTCGAATCCCATCCGTATCTCCCGGAATGGGAACTTTTGGAATATTGCCGAAAGAACGGGATCGTGCTGCAAGCGTTCGCGGCATTAGGTCATAATAGCGAGCCCAACGTCCTGGTGGATCCTGTCATTACAGCGATCGCCGCTCGGGTCGGCAAAACTCAGGCTCAAGTCGTACTCGCGTGGGCCATCCAACGCGGGACGGCACTTTTGACGACGACCAGGACGCCCGCACGGATCCAGGAGAACTTCGAGATCTCCACGCTTCCGGAAGACGCCATGCGGGAAATCAATGAGGGAATCACGACCAGGATCAGATTCAATTCCGTCACGGAGACGGGCGTTCCTGGCTTCATTGCCAGAGAAAAGTAACATCGAGTCGACGATGATCATGAGATCAATGGGCTGCTAACGTCCCTGAATACCAGGCAACCCCTTCTTGCTCGATAAACCTTTGCTGGTTGGATCGAGAAATCTCAATAACTCGTGCTTCCATTCCTGCGCATAGTCGATACCGATTCGCGGCGTGGCGACTATCTTCGGTCGGTCTGCTGGATCGTCCAGAATGTGCAATCGATCGCTCGTCAGAGCAACGCCATTGTCCGTGCGAGTGATCTGCAGGCCGCGAGTCAGTTTGCCAGGCCCGGACAGATCGGCCGACCAACCATCGATTGGTTCGGCCGCCCGGATGAGTACTGCCTGCGGATCATCGATCTCGCCCGCGACAATATTGAACATGTCGTACATGCCATAGATCAAATACACATAGGCCCGACCGGCCGGGCCAAACATGACTTCTGTTCGATTCGTCCGGCCTTTCGAAGCATGGCACGCAAGATCGTGGGAGCCGACATAGGCCTCTGTTTCGACGATCCGAGCGCGATATTCCTTTTTTCGTATCCGCCGCACGATGACTTTGCCAATCAACGCCTGCGCTAATGTAATAGCAGGCTGTGCATAAAAGGACTGCTCCAACCTAATCAATGTTCAACTCCGGGAGGACCCTGTCCCAATCAGCCAACTCAGACGGTTTTGCCGCGAAGCCGTATTGTACGGGATGGCCCTGTTCAAACTAACAGGCAAGCGACCGGTCGCCCTGGATGGGTGAAGTCGCTAGTTGGCAGTCAAGAAAACGGTTGTGCCTTGCGGGGTGCCACAGACCTGTCGATGACTCCAGATCCGTGGCTCCCAGAGACTCTCTTTCCAGAGTCCCCCTCTGTTGCTGCGGCGCAGAATTCACATCACGCGATTTTGCGACAATCGTGCATGTTTCGACGACTACTTCTTGACAGCCGCGGCACCTCCACCGCCTTTGGTATCAGGATTCTCAGTTGACGATTGAGGCACTTCAAAAGTCACAACCTGATTGGCAATTGGCTTGTGGTTCGCGTTCACCAGTTCGATGAGGATCTTGTGCGGTCCTGGTGGCAAACCAGCGAGGATCAGAGGCCCGCCGCTGGTGTGAGCCCAACGCCAGCGAGCGCCATCGACAGTGATATGCAGATGACAGATCCTCGGCGAAATGTCGAGTGCGGCCTGGCCAAAAACCGGTGCTATCTGTGCGTTCTCGGTACGATATTGAATAAAAGCGACGCC
>CBIHQO010000214.1:0-8952 GCA_966211735.1 uncultured Schlesneria sp. | reverse complement strand
TACCAGGTTCTCGAGCAATTCTTTCGAGATGTCGGTCGAGCGATGTTCCAGCAACCCGGGACTACAGCCCTGTACGAACAATTGAATCGCCTGGCAGAGTCCGTGCCTGCGGGGGCCGAAGGACTGAGATGCGATCCGTCGTTTGCCGGCACACGCCTTGATCCGGGTGTGCGCGGCGCGATCACTGGACTGTCGCCGCAGAATTTTACGGCTCGACATCTGGCTCGGGCCGTGTTGGAAGGGATGGCTCGTTCGCTGCGTGAGGGTTACGCCGCGATTGAACGTGTGACGGGCCAGTCGCAATCCAAGCTGATCGCGGCAGGCAATGGACTACGCGAGAATCCTCTTTTGTCGGCAATCGTTGCAGAAGCCTTCGGATTGCCGATCTCTTTCACCGAACATCGTGAGGAAGCGGCTGTGGGCGCGGCGTTGATTGCGGCCGGTTTGTGAGGTTCGAAATTGCTTCTGGCGAGTCTTGCGTCTGCTGAGCGACCACATGAGTCTTCGCTTTTCAGACCGAAGGATTGTTCAGTGACTCCGGAATCTGATATCGAAGATCAGGTATTGATGGTCATTTGATATAAGGCACCATGCGCACATTCTTAAAAGGCTGGCGACGGAAGACGGGATCTATCCTGCTGGTGATGGCGCTCGTGTTCATGGGCGGTTGGATCAGATCGACACGTCTTGCTGAAGGCGCTGTCATTCAGCTTGGTACTTCCACGCACGTCTTGAGCTCGGCGAATGGGAATTTCAGTTGGATGCGACACGCGGGCCGTTTTCCGACATCTGACACAATCACTTACATGTGGTGGCCAGTCCAACAACAGACCGTGGTCCATCCATTCATTGATGCGGAAATCGAATGGCAGAGGCGATTCCGATGGAATGGATTCGACGTAGGTGAAGGTCACTTAGCCGGACTTTCGCTAGTGACCTGGACGATCCCATACTGGTCGATGGCTGTGCCATTGACCCTGCTCTCTGCCTGCTTGATTCTCTGGAAATCGCGAATAGCGAAAGATCCGACCAATTTCACTGCCGATCAGCACCCAGATTGCGATGCAATCTAAAGCGACGAAGTAACAATCATCCGTGTGCTGCTTGGTGCTCGAAATGTACGGCAGCAGTTCGGCTGAATTCTCCCCTGAGTTCATCGCTTCGTCTTATCCAAATCTGGCAGAAATCCCGCCAGCAGGCCAATCGCTGGCAGGAATGAACAGACTTGGTAGACGAAGCTGATACTTGTCCAATCCGCCAGTTTGCCCAAGACGGCGGCGGCGACACCAGCCATGCCAAATGCGAATCCGAAAAATAGTCCGGCAATCAGTCCGACGCGACTGGGGACGAGTTCCTGAGCGTACACCATGATTGCGGAAAATGCCGACGCCAGGATCAGACCGATCGGGACCGTGAGCAACACCGTCCAAAACAGATTGGCGTAGGGCAGGATGAGTGTGAACGGAAGGACTCCGAGGATCGATCCCCAGATCACTCTCTTGAAGCCAATCTTATCCCCGACAGGGCCGCCTGCGATCGTACCGACAGCCACTGCTCCAAGAAAAATGGAGAGGTAAACCTGGGCGGCCGGAAGTGAGACTTTGAATTTGTCGATCAAGTAGAAGATGTAGTAATTGCTGAGGCTGACCGTGTAGAAATATTTCGAGAACAGCAGCACCAGCAGAATGCCAATGGAAATGGCCACTCGAAGTGCTGGCAACTGGTTGTGAGCGGTTGCATGACCACGATTCGACTTTGCTCGCAAGCCGACGAGATGATTCTGATACCAGCGACCGACGGCAGACAGCACGACCATTGCGATCAAAGCGATGACCGAGAATAACGCAATGCTGGGCTGCCCCCATGGCACGACGACGAACGCGCCGAGCAACGGTCCGATGGCAGTCCCTGCGTTACCACCGACTTGGAACAGTGACTGAGCGAAGCCATGTTTTCCACCTGATGCCAGCCTGGCAATCCGTGATGCTTCAGGATGGAAGACCGATGACCCGATTCCAACCATCCCCGCAGCGATGAGGATCATCGGAAAGGTGTTCGCCATCGACAACAGAATCAGCCCGCAGAAGGTGAAGACCATGCCGATGGCAAGTGAGTATGGCTGCGGTCGACGGTCTGTCGCCATCCCAACCAATGGCTGCAGCAGCGATGCCGTCAACTGAAATGTGAAAGTGATCAGTCCGACTTCCCAGTATGAGAGCGAATACTGATCTTTGAGAATGGGATAGACCGCAGGGATCAGCGACTGCATCACGTCGTTCAACATGTGCGACAGGCTGAGTCCGAACAAGACGGCCAGGACCGAGTTCTGTTGATGCGTGGTCACATCCTGATCAGAAATCGAACTCACCTCTGCCGCATTTCCCGTCGCCATCAATTTTGTCCCTTATTCAATCGAGCAGCCCCATTTCGTCTACCCGAGAACCACCGCCAAGACCGCGAGCGTCGTCGATATTGATAGCGACACAATCCGCGTGCGAAGGTTCGACGTCATTCATGCGTATCCAGTCAATACAGCCGTTGGCTCGATGTCTAACGCGAATTTCCGGTATTCGTCCTTTTCAGATCAATCTTCAAACGGATTACTACAATTTCGTTAGCCTTTGCCTCCACTGCAACAGTCAACTGATGGAGGCGCCAATCCACTCCGCGACTTCCGCCTGATATTCCAATTCGCTAATCGATGCTGCGACAACTTCCGGTTGCTGAGAGTTCAGGACGACAAATTGGCCTGGATAGAAGCACGTCCGCGTCAGCGTTTGCGGAGCAGAGGGCTGATAGCTTCACGAAGGCGAGAGGACGAGCCACGCGTCCAATCGAGGCGGCCGTCGTGCTGAACTTAATTGGCTCGTCGCGGAAGATACAGCAAAGCCCCAGCCGAATCACGTGCTCTTCCAATTCATCATGACTATGAATAGCTGCAATATCGTGGCGGTTGAGACCCAGAGCAAATAGGGGATTTGAGCTAGCGCCACCCAACGATAAGACGCCCAGATTGCAATCATGCACCAGACGATAGTGGTCCACACGATGATGATATCCAGAGCGGCCAGCGGAGCATTTCGCAGACCAACGAAGATCGGCATGAACAGCAAATTCGCGATCAGGTTAATCGCAAATGGCCACACCACAGAAGAGCTGACTTTACGACGGTAGGCTTCGACAAACACGAACCCGAATGTCACAAGAATGATCGGGTACAGGATCGTCCAGATCAGACTGATCGTCGATGGGGACGGGGTCCAGGCAGGCTTTGCTAAATGGTTATACCATTCGATCCACGGCATGATTACGCTCGCCTGATGGCTCGTGTGCTCGATCTCGGCTAGCGAATAGATTCAGCGATTGCCGTGCCGTGGGGCCGTTTTATCGTGAACTCGAAGACCTGAGGAGTTGCGAGCGTGACCTAAGCTGAGGGCTTCCGCAGCAGGAAGACGAGAATGCGGCCAGTCAGCACACGAGGATCGTTCATGAGTCGGTAAACGGCTTGTTCCGTTTCTCGATCGGCGTGCTTCTGCTTGTGATGACGTGAGGCGAGTTTCAACCACTGGATCGGAGCGAGTAGCGGCCACAACATCCAGGCCAGTGGTCGATAGCGGCTGACTTCGAACTTCTCCATCTTCAAGCCCGCGCGACGCCACGCATATTCGAGGGTCGGCAATGGCAGGCAATTGACGTGTGGGTTGTAGAAGTCGCCGGGGCCGGGAACTCGCATGACGTAGGCCGCGTCGGAATAGAAACCGCTGGTCAGATAGGACAGCCGTGCGGCCAGGCAGGACTCGTTCGGGGTCGAAACGACGGCGTATCCGCCGGGCTTAAGAATTCTGCTGATCTCGCGCAATAGTGCGTAGCTGTTTTCCAGGTGCTCGATAACTTCGAGTGCGGCCACCACGTCGAACGTGTCGTTTTTGATCGGCAGCGGTTTGTTGAGATAGGCCTGCACGAAGTTGATTTAAACGGCAAAGAAGTTTACCTCCTTGAAATCGACTGCGGTTGTCTGAAAGCCAGCATCCCGAGCCCAAACGCTAAGGGCTCCCTGCCCTGCTCCCAAGTCGGCGAGCGTTCCACGCGGAAGCTGCGACAACAGGCGATGTGCCCCGGAATGGACTCCCGGCATAGCCATTTCGACCGGCCGGGTCTGTCGAGATGTCGATTCAGAAATCGAGGAACTGAAGGTTCGATTTCGGCTCTGCGGTTCGTTGACAATCGCCATGATCTCTCCTACGCAAGCCAGACCTTCACACCGTTGAACGTCTGAACTCCGCAGGATGTATCTGGATTCCCGCGTCAAGGTCAAGATCAACTCGCCGAATGTGCTGTGCATAAACCTGTCTGATATGATCATTTGCGTCTTCCCGTCGCGATGCGGGCACGTTGGCGGCTATGAGCTTCAGAATGACTTCACCAAGTATTGTCTGGTTTCGGCAAGATCTGCGCCTGGAGGACAACCCGGCATTGCTGGCAGCGGCTGCCGGGGGGGGGCCGATCATTCCTGTTTTTATCCTGTCAGCGGATGAAGAAGGACCATGGCGACCCGGAGAGGCCAGTGATTGGTGGTTGCATCAATCACTGGGCATGTTGGACAAGTTACTGCATCAGCATCATTCAAAACTGATCCTGCGGACCGGCAATAGCCTGAGTGTATTGCTGAAACTCGCAAAGGAGACGAAAGCATCGGCCGTCTATTGGAATCGCCGCTATGAACCGGCAGCGATTGCTCGTGACAAAACGGTGAAAGCGAAGCTACGCCAGGAAGGGTTAACCGCCGAAAGCTCTAACGGCAGTCTGTTGTTCGAACCGTGGGAAGTGAGCACGAAACAGGATCGTCCGTATCAGGTCTTCAGCGCTTTCTGGCGCGCCTGCGAGGCCAAGGGAGAACCGGCCGAGCCCCAGCCGGTGCCGGCGCGAATCCCGATTCCCGAGGAATGGCCGGAATCCGCGAGCGTCGATTCGCTAGGCCTCGAACCGACGCGGGCATGGGTCAATGGCTTGCAGACCGCTTGGACGCCGGGCTCGGCCGGAGCGGCAACTCTGTTGAAGTCGTTTATCCACGATGCGATTGGCCACTACGAAACCGGTCGCAATCACCCGGCCGAAGTGGGGACATCGCGCTTGTCGCCCCATCTGCATTTTGGCGAGATCAGCACGCGAATGATCTGGCATGCGGTGCGGCGTCATTTGGGTCATACGAAAGCAGGAACGCACGACCGTGCGAACGCGGAGACTTATCTCAAGGAGCTCGGGTGGCGGGAATTCGCGCATCACCTGCTCTACCATTTTCCGACTACGACCGATCATCCGCTGCGACCTGAGTTTGCCAAGTTTCCCTGGGAAGATAACCCGAAGGCGTTACGAGCCTGGCAGCAGGGCCAAACAGGATATCCGATTGTCGATGCCGGGATGCGTGAGCTGTGGGCCACCGGTTGGATGCACAACCGAGTGCGGATGATTGTCGCATCGTTTCTGGTTAAGGATCTGAGACTGCATTGGCGGCATGGAGCTGCCTGGTTCTGGGACACGCTGGTCGATGCGGATCTCGCGAACAATACCCTTGGCTGGCAATGGAGTGCTGGCTGTGGTGCTGACGCTGCTCCCTACTTCCGGGTCTTCAATCCCGTGTTGCAATCGGAAAAGTTTGATGCCGCTGGGGCCTATCTGCGTCAGTGGGTCCCGGAATTGAAAGAGTTGCCCGCAAAATGGCTCCATGCTCCCTGGACGGCTCCTGAAGATGTCTTGGCGAAGGGAGGTGTCATACTGGGGAAGTCTTATCCCAATCCGATCGTCGATCACAGCGAAGCCCGCGCGGCGGCACTGGCCGCGTTCCAGCAGCTCAAGCAATCTTAGCTCAGTGGTTGCAATGACTGTCGCAACAGTCCTTTCCGTTAGGTTGGTTCTCGAAAAACTCGCAAGCCCTTCGTCTGAAAATGACACGATTGTGGATGCTATGTCCCATTCAGTGTCACAGTAGTTTTTGGAATAGGGTTCAATGAACGATCAGCAACACGGCGAAGGAAAACTTGAGATCTATCATGCGGGGCCGGTGACCGTGGTCGGATTCGGCGGCCAGCGCGTCGAGACCCGAATCGATTTCGCTCCGTATCGCGATGTGCTCACGAAGTTGGTGAATAAGCATCAATGCAAAGTGCTGGCGGTTGACCTCAGTGGCGTCGTGTTGGCACCTGCCGGACTACTCGGCGTCCTGGTCCCGATTCGCAAACTTGTCGATCGAATCGAACTCCACAACCCATCAGACGCGGCGCGACGGACGCTCGAGACGATTCAACGGGGATCGCTGTTCGATATCTGTGATTCGGTTGCGTGATTCGCCGCAATTGCGCATGCGACTACCGAGTTGCTGCATCTTCTTGTGCAATGATCGCTCGGGCTTTCCACAGCGACTCCAGAACCGCGTCGACATACTTTTCTTCGGCAAATGGACTGAGGATGTAGCTTTTGAGGGCCACCATCGGTTCGCCGTAGTCCGTTTCGCGATAGCAGTCGGTCAACGAGATCACGACGCCATTTCCCTTGACTGCTTCCGCTTGGACCAGCTGAAAGATCCGGCGATTGTACTCGTTATGGGCCAGCAGTTTTTCGCGATATTTCGCCTCTTTCAACTCGTGATCCAGGATGCTGAACGTGTCGATGCCATCGGGATAGACGCGGAACAGGGTGACTGGTCCAAAATTGCCGCGATTGCAGACGGTTGTCGCGGCATGACCTTCGAGATGCTCGCGTAGTTCTTCGGCCATCGCCACGATGTGTCCCAATAGAGACCTCAAGCCGTCTTTGCCGAACAAACGCAAATTTGCCAGCGCGGCGAGAGGGCCACTGCCGCTGCGCGATGTTTCCAGCGTGTATCGGCCGGGGTGATAATGGCCATCGTGGAACAGATAGGGCGTGTCCGACTGCTGCCGCGAGATCATTTCCAGATCCGTCGCGTCCTTCACCAGAAACAGGGTGGAGACGTAGGGGCAGAAGCCCGTTTTATGGAAATCGATTCCGAGCGAATCGGCAAGCGGAAGCTTCTGGATTCGCCGCTTGGCACCTGCGAGCGCGCGAACGGTTCGGTGGCGGAAATCGAGCGGATTCTTCTGGAAGTCGTAGTCATTGAAGACGGACCACGCCCACCCGATAACGGCATCGGCATGGATGTGTGGGGTGTAGTCCAGCTTGAACTCATCGACCAGTCGATCGCGGATCTCGTGAATTGATGCCAGGTCATCGAGCCCGAAGTGGTCGGTTGTTCCCATCGTCGCCACAATCGCGGCGATCTTCGCTCCGCTCTTCAATACGTCGCGCGCCATCGATTCCAGCAAGCACGTCTGCATTTCGTTATCGGCCGAGCACGGAATCTGGATCACGTTGTCCTGTCCGAATCCCAGCCAGTTCGCCACCGTCAGGCACGCATAGTGAGCTCGCTCTGAGCAAAGGATGACGGCTCGTTCTCGCAGACCGCTGCGGCCACTCCCTGGGCAAGCTTTTTCTAATCCCAATTTGACGCCATACAGCACGGTCGCTGTTCCACCAAAGGTGAACAGGCCGGCGGACTTTGCGGGATCGTACCCAATCAGCGCCGCAGTCATGGATGAAACTTCGACTTCGGCAACGGCGACCTGCTTCGATGATTCTTCGCTGACGAGATTGGGGTTGTAGATTGAGGGGAGCAATCCGCCGATCACGCTGGCAATCGTCGGCGGCGGCACCACATTGATCTGAGCACGCGGATGCCCCCAGATAAACAGTCCCGATAATTGCTGGACCAGCATCTTCGTCACTTGCTCAAGCGACTGCGGATCCTTTTCAACGGTCGCGAGTTTTGCCGCATCATAATCAAGCGTTGCCGGTTGTCCGAGCAGAGGCGAGGCCGATTTCATCGAATCGAGCTGATCGAGTGCTCTCAGGAACGAAAACACGAAATACGCGTCATGGACACGATCCGACACAGGCTGCGGAAATGCCTGTCGCAGGGAAGCGACGAGCTCAAGATAAGGTGATGTCATCAATCGATCCCAGGAGTTCACATCAGCGGTGTCTCATTGGCATTCTAGTATTCGGCCAAGTGTACACGGTCTGCGGATTCTCGTCTTGTCGAGAGGACGCGGGTTCAGGGAACGCAGTACGATTGCAACTCTCTGGTTGATGGCTACGATCTTGGGCGAGCATTCATTGCGGGCTTGAACTTTCAGGAGTGACTTCATGTGGCGATCGCTGGTGTTTGGAAGTGTGCTGATGGTTGCGGCTGCATCTGCGCAGGCTGCTATTCAGACGAAGCCGATCAACTACAAGGTGGGCGATCTGGAATGCCGTGGTGTTCTGTACTGGGATGATGCTGTCGAAGGGGCCAGGCCCGGAGTATTGGTTGTTCACGAGTGGTGGGGGCTGGATGCTTATGCAAAGCATCGCGCCGAGATGCTTGCCAAGTTGGGCTACGTCGCATTTGCCGCCGACATGTACGGCGAAGGAAAATCGACGACGCATCCGATGGATGCGAAAGAAATGGCCGGCAACGTTCGCAAGAATGTCGACGAATGGCGCAAACGTGGGATGGCCGCATTGGACTTGCTCAAGTCGCAACCTCAATGCGATAAATCCAAGCTGGCCGCGATCGGCTATTGCTTCGGGGGCTCAACTTGCCAACTGCTGGCTTTTTCGGGAGCCGACCTGAAGGCGATTGCCAGTTTCCACGGCGGATTGGTCCAGCCAACACCAGAACAGGCCAAAGCTTCGAAGGCCGAACTCCTGATCTGCAACGGTGCTGACGATAAGTTCATTCCCGAGGCATCGATCAAGTCGTTTAAAGAATCGCTCGATAAGAGCGGCACGAAGTACGAGTTCATCAATTACCCCGGTGCCGTCCACAGCTTCACCGTCCCCGAGGCAGACAGCCACGGCATCGACGGAATGAAGTACAATAAAGAAGCGGACGAGAAG
>CBIHQO010000213.1:0-8993 GCA_966211735.1 uncultured Schlesneria sp. | reverse complement strand
CTTCGTCCGTGACGATGGACGTGGTCACTCCGTTGATCTGGTGGGTGAACGTGAATCCTTTGGCAGTGATGTGATACTCGTTCCAATCTTCCTTCTTGATCTTCTTCTGGATCTCGGTTGTGTTGCCGATTTCTTTCACGACCTTGGGCTTGTGGTCGTCACCGATGACGGTTTCCTGACCGCGCAAGGCCAGAATGCCGCGGAATCGCTCGCCGTAATTGATACCTGAGTAGGTATCGCCGGCTTCGAAGTCGGCCTGGTAGCCGCCGATCACCCACTTTTCGTTGGGGACTTCAAAGCTGCGATACTGAATGCCCGAGTTGCCGTTGATGATCTTGTATTCGAGCTTCAGTTCGAAGTCGGCGGTTTCTCCACCACGCCAGATGATGAACGTATTTCCCTTGGTGGGCTTGTCCGCCGTCGTCTGACCGGTGATGCAGCCGTCTTCGACCTTCCAGAATTCAGGGTTACCGTCCCATTTCTCCAAGGTCTTGCCGTCGAAAATCGCTTCCCAGCCATCCTGGGCGGAGGCCCCTGTGCAAAGGACAGCCAAGGCCATCAGCCACGCGGCTATCCCTGTTCCGTATCGCATGTTCTACTCCTGTTGAATCTCATTGCTGGTCGTCGATGTGCTGTTTCGAAATGAACGGTGTCGCACGCGCGCTATTGGAACATATTAACGACTACCTTCGCAACGCTGGCATCGCGCTTTGGAGTGCTCCGGCTTGACGGAGCTTTGGATTCAGTTCACAGAGCGCCAAAACGGAAGAGGGGAGGAAGAGCTAGAAACCGAGCGGTCCCGCGTTTCGTAACGGAAGATGGTGGCCGCGAGAGAATGCGCGACGTGGCCGTTTCTTGTATTTGTCGTCTGGTTGAGGTGGGCCGGCTTCAATTTGAATGGAGCCAAAGCGGTGTCGAGCCACCGCACTCCAAGGTTTTCCTGAGACCGCATCAAGAATCTCGATGGACGGTTTCCATTGAAAAGGCGGGGAGGCAGATGGCGACGTAGTCGGCTCCTTCGGAACCTGGGGTGCTGTAGCGAACCCATTCGCCGGCGTGCGTGATGATAGCTTGTCCGGCCTGAACGTCGATCACTCCGGCTTTGTGTTCGACCCGCAGCAACCCCTTTAGTACGAGTGTGTATTCATCGAATTCGGGCGTTTGTCCGGGTTCAACCCAGCCCGAGGGGCTCGACATGTGAGCGACGCTGAGGGCCTCGGTTTTAGAATTGACGCGACCGATGTATTCGCGAATCAGCTTGGGCTTGTTTCCGGCGGCGGTGATCTGAGTCGGTGTGGAAATCAATGTGGGCATCGTGGATCCTGAGTTGTTGTGAGTTGAGATCGATCGCGACCTATTTGGCGGCATCCGTGGTTGTCGTCACCACGGGGACCAGGACTCGCGATGCGTTCTGCTGGTTGAGATAGATTGTATTCCGGGCGACCACTGTGCTTTCCGGAAAATCGATTGTCAGCGGCTCGCCCGTGTTGGGATTGGGTTCGTAGAATGGAGCACCGGTGCTGGCGATGGTGATGCGAATCCGATGTCCGCGATTGAAGTTCTGACTTAGCCAGCCGACATCGAACGCGACTTTGCAAATTTCGTCTGGCTTCATGAAAACTTCGCGTTCGAACCCTTCCCGATAGCGCGCCCGGCGAATGTAGTCCATGATTAAGATCGAGCGGCCATCGGGATAGACATCGCTGACACGGACGATGAAGTCGGTATCGCGGGCGTCGGACGAGACGTACAGTTCCGCCTGGACCTTGCCGGTCCACTCGACCGGTTCGCTCAGAACATCGGTCGTGAACGTCCGCACCTCGGGATGCGACTCATAGTCTCGCGCATCTTTGGCACCGGGGAAGGCAATCGTCGGGATGGGAGCAGGGCGTTGCGGGTCCGCCAGCCAGGTGACCGCGTCATCTGGGGACTGTGACGGTTTTGATCGCAGGGATTTATCGGCATGCAGGTAGTAGGGAGTCGGCTTGGCCGCAATGGGCCAGTCCGTCGCGGTTCGCCAGACATTGCCCGGCGCGTCGGTTTCGCCAATGGCTCCCATGACGTAATAGCGCACGGTTGGCTCGTTGGTCACGCCGTTGTCGATGCCCTTGAGATAATGGTCGAACCAACGGAGCATGTGGGCATCCATTGCGAACTTGGCGTTCTCGGGATACTCCATCTCGTTCGATTTGTTGGTCTCCTTGAAGCGCCCGTGCAGCCAGGGACCAATCAACAGTTGTTGCGTCCCGATCGAATTGGGGCCACCCCGATGTTGGCGACCGATGTAACTGTCGACGGACCCGACGCACATGAAGTCGTACCAGCTTCCCACCGTAAAGCACGGGACGTTCATCTTGTCAAAGTAACGCGTGCAGTCTTCGGCGGCCCAATAGCTGTCATAGGCGGGATGCTGAAACCACTCGGCAAGGAGTTCGCGGTTGTGTTCGGGAACGCGAGCGACTTTATCCATCGATTTGAATCGTTCGGGGCGTGTCGTGCCGCCGATGCGGTAGCCTTCGTGATACAGGCTGAGTCCTGTGTCGATCATGTACTGAGCGACCAGGTGCGGCGGTTGGGTGACGGCTAGAAAGTTCTGTGCGAAACCGGCTTGAGAGCTGCCGAACGTGCCGACTTTCCCCGTTGACCAGGGTTGCTTGGCGAGCCATTCGACCAGGTCGTACCCGTCCTGCTGCTCGCCCCACGCCAGATGCCGGTAGCCTCGCCAGACTCCTTCGGACTGCTGCGATCCGCGGAAGTTCGCCAGAACCGTCACATAGCCACCCCGCGCCAGCTTGGCGAACGATTTTTGGGTGCCAGGATCATTGCCGTTGGCATAGCGCTGCTCCAGCAGGACGGGCCAGGGGCCACTGCCCGGAGGTGTGTAGATAAACGCAGACAGCTTGACGCCATCGCGCATCGGAATCATTTCGTGTGTTTCGGTCACACCACCCAGGTCGACGGGGTCGGCCGCCTGCGCGAAGACGTTTGACGCCAGCACGAGCCATCCGACGATCCACGTCTTGTTCGAAATCATAGTGATCCTTTGCAGATATTCTGGCCCACATTCCTCGCATCAGACAGCGCAGATCGTAATCATGGAACGGTGGTGAAGAAACCGTAGTGCGGGTCGCACGGACGTGTCGCGTTGAAATATGGGTTAGACACAGTGGGTTTTGGCTCGCGGGACGCCACAATGAGATGGGATGCGATCTAAGACAATAGTCCATTCATCACGTGGTCCACATTCGCGAAGAGGAAGTGGCAATTGATGACCAACGTTTTGTTCAAAGTCGCTTGCTTCCTGTTGGTGCTGCAGCAAGCCGGGGCCCGCGTGAAAGCGGAAGATGCTCCTCAATACGATCGCGATATTGCTCCGTTACTGAAACGCCACTGTGTGAAGTGCCATGGGCCGACAAAGCAGGAAGGGAAACTGAACCTGGTCGCGCCCGGGGCGATCATCAAGGGGGGCGCGGAGGGGGCCGCCGTGGTGCCTCACGATGTCGCCGCCAGCTTGTTGTGGAAGCGTGTTGACAGCGACGAGATGCCTCCCGAACATCCGCTGTCGGCTGACGAGAAGTCGCTGATTCGCCGCTGGATCCTGGCAGGGACGCCCGGTTTGAAACACCATAACGACGATGTGGCCGGTCACTGGGCTTTTCAGCGGTTACCGAAGACGATTCGCCCACCGATCAGTCGGACAACTTCTTCGTCACCGCTCGACGAATTCATCCAGCAGAATCTGGATGCGGATGGCATGAGGATCTCGGCGGAAGCTGATCGGGCCAAGCTCATTCGTCGAGTCAGCTTTGATTTAACCGGGCTGCCACCTGATCCAGATGCGATTGCCGAGTTTCAGTCAGACCTTCGTCCCGATGCTTACGAGCGAATGGTCGATCGGTCTCTGGCGTCGCCTCATTTGGGAGAGCGGTTGGGGAAAGTGTGGCTGGATGCAGCCGGGTACGCGGATTCGAACGGCTACTTCAATGCGGATAGTGACCGCCCGCTGGCCTATCGCTATCGCGACTACGTCATTCGAGCCTTGAACGCCGACTTGCCTTTCGACGAGTTTGTGCGCGAGCAGCTTGCCGGCGATGAGATGGCTGATATCACGGCGAAGAATGGCGAGACCGCTGATCTGTCGATGCTGCTTCCCGCTGAGGCGCGGCGTCGAATCGGGCTGCTCGAAGCGACGCATTATTTGCGATGTGGGCAAGACGGAACCGGCGAGAGTGACGGGAATGAAGACGAGGTTCGAGTCGATCGATACACCGTGCTGGAAACGGCGATGCAGAACATCTCGACGGGGCTATTCGGCCTGACGATTCAGTGCGCGAAGTGCCACGATCATAAGTTCGAACCTTTGACTCAGCGTGATTACTACAGCTTTCAGGCCGTGCTGATACCGGCCTTTCCGCCGGCCACGTGGACCAAACCGAGTGATCGCTTCGTCTATGCTGCAATGCCGGGTGAACAGGAAGCGTGGCAGGCGAACGTCGCACAGGCGGATCGCGAGATCGAACGACTGTCGGCGGAGGTGACGAAATGGGTCGCCGGGCATCGCCCGCGCGGAATGACTTTATTTAAGGACGATTTCAACGATGCGGCGGACGCGTTAACCGAGAAATGGAGTAGTACGGCACCGGGCGATGATGCGCCGGGCGGGACGGAGGCCGTCAAGCTGAACAGTCGCGAAGCACCTGGGGCGATGGTGATCGAAGGGTCACTGCACTTGTTCGAAGGGGGCGTTGGCGGTGATAAGTGGCTGTCAACCCAGCAGGCCTTCGATTGGACGCCGGACGTGACGGGAGCGTCGATTCAAGTCACGTTTGATCTGGTCGATCATCACATTGATGATTCGGCTCCGGCCGAGCGAATCGGCTACTTTGTGGCGCTGCATGACTTCAACGACAATAGCGCTACGCAGGGAGGCAACATCCTGATCGACGGCCATCCGTCTGCCGGGAGTGCCGTGTTCGTGGATTATCCCGGGACCGATTCACGGCAGGCTGGCACTGTTGGAACGACCGGATATGTCCCCGGTCGCAATTACGGAGTTCGAGTTACCAACAAAGGGGGCGGAAAATACCTGCTGCAGCATCTCGTGGACTGGCAGGTGGAAGACAAGCCGATCACGCTGAGTGAAGCGGACCTTCCAGACGGCGGGTTTGGATTCGAGTTCTGTTGTGGTCGAAGCTTTATCGTCGACAACGTTTGTGTGGAATCGTTCACTCCCACCGAGCAAGGGGATGCGTTGGGCGATTTTGTGAAAGAGCTTAAGACGCAGCGGGCGTCGTTAGATGAAGCTCAAAAACACCGAAAGGCCATCGGATCGGAGCGGCCTGGTCGAATCGCCTGGACGACGGATATTGTTGATGCTCCCGAAGTCCACGTCCTGCAACGTGGCGATTATAAATCACTGGGAGAACTTGTTGGCCCCAGCGGTTTTGAGGTTCTGGGGAAGTCGTCGGCTGATTCTTCTATCCCTAACGCGTGGGGGAGCGGCCGCAGATTGCGGTTTGCGAACGAGATCACCGAACCCGAATCACCTGCGGCGGCGCTGTTGGCTCGGGTGCAGGCGAATCGACTTTGGCAGCATCACTTCGGGCGAGGCCTGGTTCAGACGGCGGACAATTTTGGATTGAGTGGTTCACCCCCGACTCATCCCGAACTGTTGAATTGGCTGGCCCTTGAATTTGTGCGGTCTGGATGGAGTGCAAAACGAGTGCAGCGCTTGATTGTTCAATCGGCAGCTTATCGTCAGCAGAGTCACGCCGATGAGTTGCGATTGAAAATGGATTCAGATGCGTCGCGGTTGTCGCGATTTCCTGTTCGTCGCCTGGATGCGGAAGCGATCCGTGACTACTTGCTGGTTGCAGCGGGGGACTTCGATGATCGAATGTTCGGTCCGTACGTCGCGACGCAGCGAACAGGGGCGGGCGAGACGATCGTTCCGGAAGACAGTGGTGGTGTCGGACGGCGATCTGTTTACCTGCAACAGAAACGCACTCAGGTTCACACGTTGCTGCAAGTCTTCGACGCGCCCAGCATCGTGTTCAACAGCACGCGTCGGGCTCGATCGACCATGCCGCTGCAGTCGTTGAGTCTCTTGAATTCGGAGTTCGTGCTGAGGAGAGCGCGGAGTCTGGCCAGTCGACTTCAGCGTGAGGCGGCGAGCGAATCGGATCGAATACAGAGGCTGTTCTTGGTCACTACTGGTCAAACGGCGACCGAACAGCAGATCTCGTCCGCGACGCGGTTTCTGCACGCTCAAACGGCAGAGTATCGAGAGCAAGTTGGGGGCGAGCAGCGGGCCTGGGAAGATCTCAGTCAGACGTTGCTGATTGGCAATGCGGCGCTGTATCTGGAGTGACCGCCTCGAACCATGCACCTGGGCGGGAGAGGCTCCTGCCGAGCCGCGCATGTCGATGGACTCACAATAACATGCGCGGCTCAGCAGGAGCTTCGCCCTCCCAAAAGCGGCGCACGTCGTTCCGAGGTGAAGTGTATTGCTGCCTTCAAGGGATCTCTGGATTCCCGCGTGCGCGGGAATGACGCGAGCATCAAGCAAGTCGTCACGTTATTGTTCGGTCAACCAGCGCCAGGAGAGCCAGCACAAGAGCGGGAAGAGTGCGAACACGAGAGCGATGGCGATCACGTTCGCTTTGCGTTCGTCCGGCCACCGAGCCATGGATGCTGCCTTTGAAAAAGATCGGCGCGTGCCGCGAGAGAGTAGATCGGAGTGAGTGGAAAGTAGAGAAGAGTCACGCCCCCGTCTATTCGCAATTGCACTGGTTGTCCGCAACGGCCAACCAGTGGCACGCCTCTTGTAGTTCGAGGCGTGCAAATGCTACTCGTGACAGATCACTAGCCGATGATTTCCGGGTCGGTTTCGGGGACAGCGTCGTTTTCGGGATCGAACCATTCTTCCTTGAAGACGATTCGTTTCTTGTGCTTCATGGCCAGATTCGAGGTCAGGGCCATGATGGCATCTTTCATCCCCTGTTCGCCGGGGCAGCGGAGTCCGCCGTCCTTGATCGCGCCGAAATTGTTGGTGCGGATGCAGTAGGCGAAGTGTTCCATTTCTTCGGTGTAACCGCGGCTGACCTTGCCGATATCGGCGACCGAAGCGGCCTTGGTGGGGCCCAGGCTGGCACTGGCGCTGAGGACCGGTTGACCATCGCTGCCGTTGATCACGTACAGACGTTGATCGATGCCCCCCTTGGACGAACCGCTGGCTTCCTTGAAGAGAATCGCGTCCTGTTCCATCTTCATGATCAGTGTGCCGCGGCTGCCGAAGACGGTTTCGCCGTACGGTTCGCTGCGGTTGGTGCTGATCGACGAATACGTCACGATGCAGACATCGTTTTTGTCTTCTTCGTAGTGCTGGCCGGGGAATTCGAAGGTCATGTAGACATGATCATCGATGTCTCGATCGTCCGATTGCTGGTCTGGCGAACCGATCCCCTTGACGTGGTAGAAGTTCTTGCCGCCGTACCCCATGCAGGCAATCGGCTTCACTTTGTTCAGGAAGATGCTGGCCGCATCGAGTTGATGGCTGCCGAGTTCGGCCATCAGACCGCCGCCCGTGTTGTTGTACAGACGCCAGTTCACCAGACGCTGCATGGAAGGGTAGCCGAAATCCTTCTGCAGGAATTCATCCAGGGGAAGGTTCGCGGCTTTCGCGCGATCTTCGAGTTCCGCGATATCGTCCTTGAATTTGCGCGCGAACGATTGTTCGGTGTATCCTCCCGGTCGCCAACTGTCGGATCCGGGGAAGCTGTTGTTGCGGTGCCATTGGGCTCGAATGAACTTCAAGTCGCCCAGCAGACCGGCGCGAATCAGGGCGTTGGCGTTGTCGTACAGCACGTTGTAGTGGCGCTGGTGTCCGACGGCCAACAGCTTTTTCTCTTGCCGTGCGACCCGGATCATTTCTTTGCACTGCATGACCGAGTGGGCCATCAGCTTTTCGGTCAGCACGTGTTTGCCGGCCTTGAGGCAGTCGATCGCGACTTGGGCGTGCTGCACGAGCGGCACGGCGATGACGACGGCTTCGATCTCGGGATGGGCCGTGAGGAGTTCTTTGTGGTCGGCGTACAGCTTGATCTTCATCGCTGTTTCGCGGCCCAGCTTGCGGATCAGGCCCCAGCGGACGTCGTCGCCGTCGCCGTTGAGTGCGCGGACGCGGTTCTTGGCTCGCAGATCGGCGACCGCGACAATGTTCATGTAATCTGGCGGATGCTGGGTGAGCAGCACCGATCCTTCATCGCCGCTGCCGATGAAGCCGACCTTCACCGGAGAACCCTGCAGGGCAGCGTAGCCGAAGTAGGCGGCGCCCAGCGTGGGAACGGCTGCTGCCGCGCTGACGAGGAACGCGCGGCGAGAAAACGCCACCGCCTCGTTGAAGTTCTCTTTACCGAGTTGTTCTTGTTCTGGTGTTAATTGCATGGCACGCTCCTCGGGAGAGTGAATCTGGAAGGTTTAATGCTAATCGAATTCGCTAGTGTGTCGTCTCGTCAAACCTGTTCGCGTCGCCCAAATACTCGGCCAAACAGTCCTGTGATGATGGAGTCGGCACCAAACCACCTGCCAGTGGGGAGAGCCGCAATGGCCAAGAGCGCCACCATTTCGACGAAGACTTTGTTGACGATGATGTTGTGTTCGATGCTGGGGATTTCCTGAACGCCGGGCCAGGGTGGCATGGCCATGTAAAACATGAACAACAGGACTGCGCCACCCAGTGCTGATAATCTGGTGAACAAACCCAGCATCAACAGCAGGCCGATGATTGTCAGTCCCCACATTGTACGCCAATTGATCTGCTGCATGGGGGACGGTTCTGGCGGAAGTGGGCCGATTGCCAGTTGTTTGGCGGTCAGCAGTTCTTCCGCGCGGGTTTGCATCTCTTTCTCAAGAGCCTGCACCGGGCCCACGACATCGCGTCGCTTGTCCTGCAGCTCTTTCCATTGACGTTCGACGTGATCCCATTCGAATTT
>CBIHQO010000212.1:0-8995 GCA_966211735.1 uncultured Schlesneria sp. | reverse complement strand
TGGTGCGACCAAGGGCTGATTAAAACGGTCAAGACGGTCGGCGGGCATCGCAAGATGCAGGTCAGTGATGTCCTGCGATTTATTCGCGATCGCAATCAGGAACTGGTTTCACCCGAAATCCTTGAGCTTCCCCCCACGACAGAGGGAGCCGAACTCGGGCTATCGCGTGCCCGCCCATTGCTGGTCGAAGCGTTACTCAACGGCAACGAAGAGGTCGCTCGACAGATTGTGTTCGACCTCTACCTTGCGAAGCATCCACTCTGCGTCATCTGCGACGATGTGATCGCAGGAGCGTTTCGAGACATCGGCCACCGATGGGCCTGCAACGAAGCGGACATGTATCAGGAGCGGCGGGGTTGCGAGATCGCGTTGAGAATCCTGTTCGACTTGCGACGCCGTCAAAAGCTTCCACCAAAACCGAAGCTGGCAATTGGTGGAACAATCGAAGGCGATGTCTATGCCTTGCCCTCGACAATGGCCGAACTAGTGCTGAGAGAAGCCGGTTGGAATGCGACGTCGTTGGGAACATCGCTCCCATTCCGATCACTCATCCGTGCGATTCATGAGACGCAACCGAAGCTGTTCTGGCTAAGCGTCTCCCACATCCAGCCATCAATTGATTTCATCAAAGAATTCAACAAATTCAGTCGAACCTGTCGCGACACAGAGACTGAACTCGTGCTTGGTGGTCGACTAATCACAGAATCGATGCGGCGACAGATGAAAGATGCTACGTTCTGCGACTCAATGCAGCAATTGGATTCGTTCGCTCGCGCACTCGGCAGCAAGCTGCGAAAGCCTAAGCGAATCGCGAAAAAGAATCCGTAGCCTAGCCCGGCAGCTTGTCGAGCGGCCCGACGCCGACGGTTGTGGTCTGCTGCAAGGGGAAGTCTTTCAGCAGTTGTTGAATGTCTTCCAACGTGACGCCACGCACCGTCGCCAGATCGTCTTCCACGCTGCGATATTCTCGACGCACCAGCCAGTTGCCGCCGAGCGAACTGAGTCGCCCCATCGGTCGCTCGCTGCGCAGCACAATTCGAGTGGCGATCTTGTTTTTCGCCTGTTCCAATTCGTCAGCAGTGATCCCTTCGGCATTCACGGCTTCATACAGGCGATTGATCGTTTCGAGATTCTCTCGAGTTGTTTCCGGGTCGCCATTCAAGAACGTCAGGTACGTACCCGCCCCTTCAAATTCGTAGTAGCCGCATTCGGCCGATTCGACCAGGCCCGGGTCGACCAGTTCCCAGTAGAGCCGGCTGTTGCTGTCGTCACCGACGATCACGGTCAGCAATTCGGCCGCGAATCGTCGTGGATCCGTGCAAGATGGGGCCGATGCCAACTGGATGATCTGCTCTTGCTGGCACTGGTCTTTCACCACGAATGCTGTTTGAGCGGCATGCGTTGCTGCGGCAGTATTTCGAGCGCTGATTCCAGCAGGCCAGTGGCCGCAATGCTTTTCGGCGAGTTCGAGAACAGTCTTCCATTCCGTGTTGCCCGCTACCGCCAAGACAATATTGCCTGCGCGATAGTGTTCCTGGTGATAGCTTCGCATCTGTTCGGAGGTCAGACCCGAAACACTGGCCACCGTTCCCAGGATCGATTGCCCGAGGTCATGTCCGCTGAAGTGCAACTGCATTGCTTTGTCGTACGCGACAGAAGAAGGTTGATCTTCATACATCCCGATTTCTTCGAGGATGACCTTCTTTTCCATATCGAAGTCATCTTGGCGAAGCGTCGGAAACAGGATGCTCGACTGCAATTCGAAAGTTTGCGGCAAGTATTCAGGTAGCACGGATGAGTAGAAGACCGTGCTCTCCTCTCCGGTCATCGCGTTATAGTCGGCGCCATATTCGTCGAAGATTCGATTCACATCTTCGGCCGAGAATCGCTCCGTCCCTTTGAACGCCATGTGTTCCAGGAAATGGCTGACTCCCGACACGTCGCTGCTTTCGTCGCGAGCACCGGCTTTGACGTAGAAGCCAAACGCAACGCTATAGGCATCGTTATTCAGTTCAGCAACGACCTCAAGACCATTCGGAAGCGTAGTGTGATGGAACTGCATGGAACTCTTTGTCGATGAGGAAACTTCTGTCCGAACTGGCTGTTGCAGAGCGGGTTGCTTACTTCAGCGCTTCGGGGCCGATCGTCAGAATCGAAAAATCTTGGGCGGGATGCTTGTGCACGTAATCCAAAACCTTCTGGACTGTTAACGCTTCGATTTCAGAACGAACTTCGTTGAGCGTGACCACTCGACCCAGGTGATACCAGTTGCGAGCCAGCGATGACGCCCGCGAGCCGCTCGACTCCTGAGCCATGATCAGGGAGCTCTTGGCCCGAGCCTTGCAGCGATCAAGCTCATCCTGGCCAATCCCATCGCCCAGTCGCACCAATTCCGCTCGCAAAACATCCAGCGTTTCCTGAGCTCGCTCTGATGTGGTTCCGGCATAACACAGAACCTGCCCGCGATCTTTGAGAGTGTTGAGTGTCGCATAAACTGAATAGCACAGACCACGCTTTTCGCGGATCTCGGTAAACAGGCGTGAACTCATCCCGCCGCTCAGCACGTTCACAGCGGCCCAGGCGGCGTAGTATTCGGGATCGGCATAAGCGACGCCGGGATAGGCGACGCCGATTTGTGTTTGAGTCGACTCGTGGTCCAGATGCTCGCGCACCGGAGAAACGGTGCCCGTCGGGACGACTTGATCATTCGATCCCGTCCAATCACCGAAGACGCTCTCGACGACCGGCAAGACTGTTTCGAGCGTGACATTGCCCGCGACACCAAGAATCGCCTTGTCTGGTTTCACGCAGCGTTCGAAATGATTCCGCACGGATTCAGGTGTGATATTCGGCAGATCTTCCAGCGTTCCTTCCGAGGGCTGGCCCCAGGGATGCGGGTAACAGCGACGCAAAAGTTCGACCATGACTTTTTGTCGAGGTTCATCCTCGATCGCCAGCAATCCGTGCTCGACGCCCGCGAGAACGGCTTCGAATTCCTCTTCGGGCAGATGAGGCTTTCGCACGATATCGCCGTACAGTCGCAGGGCTGCTGGCAGATTCGCGGCCAGGCAGGACGCGCGAAACACCATGTGCTGCGTTCCCGCGGACTCGTTCCCCTGGATTCCCAGGCGATCGAGTTCAGCGAGTAGCTGTCGGCTGTTCAGGTTACCGGCACCGCGAGCTGTCCAGTCGGCCAGCGCGGTCGCGGTGCCATTTTGATGTGGTGGGTCGTAGACACTGCCAGCATTCACCAGCAGAGAAAATGCCGCCGATTGGACAGCGGGCATCGTTTCGACGAGGACAGTCAGTCCATTAGACAAGGTCGCGTACTTGACGACGTGTTGAGACATGAAGCGGGCCGAATTCCTTCAGTCGTAAATGGGCTCGTGGATCGATCGAGACGAAACACCAGTATCGCAGAACCTTGTTCCAGTCGCAAATGCCATGGCAGAAACAGGTTCGCAGCGCATCGCCCGTTGGCGTCAGAGGCTACATCCCAGACCGTGCTATTTTGAAGTCGCCAGGAACGCGGCGATGGCGTCGCGATTGGCCGCCACGTCATGCACGCGGATCAGATCAACGCCTTGGTGGGCGACTGCGACAGAAACTCCGATCGTTCCAAACAGCCGTTCATCCAGCGGTCGCCCAGTGACTTTTTGCAGGAACCCTTTGCGTGAATGACCGATCAAGATCGGTCGGCCGATTGACTGGAACTGACGGATCGCCGTCAGGATCTGAATAGTGTGCTGTGCCGTCTTACCAAACCCCACTCCCGGATCGAAGGCGATTCGTTCGGCTGCGATACCGGCCGCAGTCAATGTTTGCAGACGCTCATTGAAGAAGCTGCAGATTTCCTCGACGACATGATCATAGTGCGGCGCGGCCTGCATGGTTTGCGGCGTCCCCTGCATATGCATGCAGATAATTCCGCACTGCGATTCGCGGCAGAGATCAATCATCTGGGGGTCAAAACGTAGGCCCGAAATGTCGTTGACGATCACGGCCCCAGCCTGCAAGGCCTCGCGGGCGACAGCCGACTTCGAGGTGTCGATCGAGATCGGGATCTTGATCCGTTCGGCCAACTGCCGGATAACAGGGACGACTCGTTGCAGTTCTTCTTCTGCGGAGACTCCACTCGAGCCTGGTCGCGTTGACTCACCCCCAATGTCTAAAATATCCGCTCCCTCGTCGACAAGTCGTAATGCCTGCTCAACTGCAGCCGAAGATTGCAGAAAACGGCCTCCATCGGAAAAGCTGTCGGGGGTCGCATTGACGATTCCCATCAGCAGGGGCCGCTCCGTTGGAGCGTAGCGAAAATTGCCAAACTCCCAGACCCTCTGATCGTCGCAACTAGCCATCTCGACTTTTTCCAGTTTGGAAGCGGGGTAAAACAGGAATCAAATTTGGAGTGTGCGCAAGGGATCACGTCAAGCGATTGCACGCAAAAATTGCGCTCGGAAGGCTTTTTTGCTAGTCCCCAAGGTCAGGAAAAGTTCCCCGAGTCGTTTGACAAGTAGATTTACCCCGATATTCTGCAACCTCGTTAAAGGGAAACTTGGAGTAGTTCTCCCAGTCTTCTCAAAGTATTCCTCCGCAACACGAGTATGGATAGGGCTGCTGCGGGGGGTAGGCGCGCCGAGCGTCGGCAGCCACGGTTTGGTTCTCTGTCCACGTTGAGGGAGGTTCAGAATGGTTCGTAAGATCGGTTTTGCGGCTGCTGCTGCAGTTGCGGTGTTGTTCACGATGGGCGATGTGGTTGAAGCACGTAGCTGCTGCCGTCAAGCTCGTACCCGATGCTGCAAGCCAGCTCGCACCCGTTGCTGCAGCACTGGCTGTTCAACCTGTGCAGCTCCAGCTGCTTGCACCACCGGCTGTGCAACTGGCGGCTGTGCAACTGGCGGATGCGGCGCTGTTAGCGTTGCTCCATCAGCTCCAGCTACCGCTCCTCAGCCTCCAGTCGAAAGCGCTCCGAAGCCAGCCACGTGATTCGTCACGTCCGCTGGTGTTGTCTGGTTTCGACCGGATAACATCGTGTGATTGCTTCATGAAACAGGCTTGTTTCGATTTTCGAAACAGGCCTGTTTCTCTTTGAGTCTCCGAGTGATCGACCGCGGGCTTATTCGATCCGCTTGATTTCTTTTCGATCCGGACGAGTCACATACAGACTTCGGTCAGGAAAGTCCTTACGAATCTGTTTCACGTCGGTCTTGCCGGGGCGATAGCGTCCCAACAGCAGGTCCGCGTTCAAGCCGGGTTCGTTCACAATCAGGTCCAAGTGCGGATCATTCTGGTCCACAAGAACCAGCGCGGGGCGTTGATCGACATGAGTCTCGATCCATCGACGCAGTTCC
This sequence comes from uncultured Schlesneria sp., assembly GCA_966211735.1. Lineage (GTDB taxonomy): Bacteria > Planctomycetota > Planctomycetia > Planctomycetales > Planctomycetaceae > Schlesneria. The sequence continues at coordinate 3,644 of CBIHQO010000212.1, read as the reverse complement.
GCGTGCTGCTGCCGAGGATGCCGTAGCGAACCAAGCCCGTCAGGGATGCGGTACTGAAAGTTGGCGGCAACACTCAGCACTAGTAATGCATACCACCAGATCGATAACCCCCGAATTCCACGACGCTTCCAATCGGCGGTTAATAGCGCGGTGGCCCCACCGGCGATCAGACACCACAGCAGTGCCGTCTCGAAGACATAGTGCCACCCCATAATGCCAACGAACCAATACGGGGCGTGCAGCGCATGCAAGCTGACGATCGCAGCGACAGTCAGCATCCAGCGTTGATCCAGCCGCCACAGCATGCCCCCGATAATGATAGTGCAGATCAGCAGCGGCACCACATCGAGTGTCCACTGCCAGCTCGCAATCCAGCGGACGAAGACGTGCTGAGCCGCCAGTTCCGGAGTCAAATTCTCGGCCCATTCGTCATAATTATCGATCACTTTCGGCCCAAGATGCTGTTCGCCACGCACACGATTATTGAACCCGTAGACATGTCGCGGCGTGTAGAGATCCGTGTAGACCTGATAGGGCGATCGCGTCAACTCGCCAGTAACGGCTTCGTTGTAGGTGGCCATGACGCCCCATCCAACCATCAAGGGGATGCCAAGTCCGATCAGTGTTGCCAGGCGTGAAGGCGTCGGGCCAGCAATAGTTACGACAGGCCGACGAGGGCGAACCAACCAGATGGCGACATCCAGCCCGAACGGAAGCCCCATCGCCGCGGCCGTCATGGGGCGGCACAGCATGGCGAAACTCAGCCCGCAACCGGCCATCCACGCGTCGGATGCGCCCCGCGTTCGTCGCCACCGGATCACTCCCAGCAAGAACAGAGACAACGACATCAGGGTTGGCTGATGAGCAAGATACGTCGTGCCGAATAACGCCACACCCGGCGACAGTGCCAGCGCCAGGCCCGCGAAGAAACCAACTCGCCGGCCAGCCAATTCGCGTCCGGTCCAGTAGAGCAGCATGGTGGCGATCATGCTGGCGACCCACGCCGCAAAATAGGGATAGCCCACTGCAACAAATGGAGCCAGCCACAAACTTGTTCCCGGGTAGTACCGACTGGCCATCCGGCCTTCGTTCAGGACGTGCATCTGATCGAACAGTTCTGGATGCACGGGGTGGCTTGGGAACGACAGTCTGCCCGCCAGCAATGTCTTGGCTTCAAATAGATAGCTGAACTCGTCGTGGTAAGCGGGTGGAAGGTCTGCCAGTTTGATCCCGACGGCATAGTTCACCGTGAATGCAATGACTCCCAGTCCAACGCAGATGAACCAGTCACCTCGACTGGTAGCCAGTTGATTCGGATCGCCGGCTGTCGTCGATACTTGAGGTCGCCGACGTCGCGGCAGCATGAAAATCAGCGGGGCAATGGCCAATGCAACGAATTGCGCCGTGGCAACTTCCGCCTTCCAATTACCCACCAGATCCAGCATTCCGACGATGCAGACGGCCAAGGCAGCCAGCCAAGCCGTGATCTGCAACGCCAAAGGGACAACAGCGTGGCGTTGATCGATTTGACTGGCGGTAGAATCGGACATCCATCGGCTCAATTGGGAATGACGGCGATCGGAACATAGTATTCCTTTCTAGTCGCATTTTCTCACGGTACACTATGCCTGTTTCGAAACCTTTGTTTGAACTGTAGTTGTCCCATGAATGCCGATTTGCCCGTCGATGATTCCGACGAACTCGACGAGTCCGATTTGGATGCTCCCGCGCCCGCAGAACCGAAAGTTCGCGCCACGTCGCGCAATTCTCCGCGTCGCCGTAAGCCTCCCACGATTACGGAAGATGACTTTGTTGAAGACGATTCGAATCAAGAGCGTCTTCAGAAAGTGCTGGCTGGCGCAGGACTTGCGTCGCGACGACACTGCGAAGAGTACATCCTTGATGGCCGCGTGACGGTCGACGGCAAGGTCGTCACCGCGCTCGGAATCAAGGTCGATCTGGAAAAGCAACGTGTCTGCGTCGATGGCGAGCGGGTCAAGCTTGAGAAGCGTCAGTACTTCCTGGTAAACAAGCCGCCTGGCGTGGTCAGCACGAATGCTGATCCGAATGGTCGGCCCCGCGTCATTGACCTGTTGCCTCCCTGGAAAGGGCGATTATTTTCGGTTGGACGCCTCGACGAAGGGTCCGAAGGGCTGCTGCTCGTCACAAATGACGGGGATCTCGCCCATCGTTTGGCCCATCCCAAATTCCAGGTCGAACGTGTTTATCGGGCCCTGGTGGCCGGCACGCCGACGGATGACGAGTTGCGACAAATTCGCCAGGGGATGTACTTCACCGAGGGGAAATTCAAAGTTCGCGATGTCCGGCGCATCAAAAGCAGCCTGAAATCGACGATTCTGGAACTCGTCCTGACGGAAGGTCAGAACCGCGAAATCCGGCGTTTGCTGGCACGCATCGGTCACAAGGTCATGAAGCTGAAACGAGTCTCCTTCGGCCCGTTGCGATTGGGTGAACTGGTGACTGGCGGTTATCGCCCGTTGACCATGGCTGAACTGAAATTGCTGCAACAGTTCGCCGCCACCGATCCGACTCGTCGACCCGCCACGCGGCGTCCCGCGCCAACGCGCAGTCCCAAGCGAACGCCTCGTAAGCCGACTCGGCCTAAAGGCACCTTCAAGGACAATAAGAAGCCGCGACGAGGAGGACGAGATTAGTTTGAGGGTACTGCTCACTTGCTTGCGGTCATGATCATCACGTCATGACCGCGGCTTACTACGACACCGAGAGATCTTGATGACCGCCACCGTACCGGAACTGTGCCTGCCGGGCATCGTCCGCACTGCGATTCAATGTCGAGCTGAAGTTGTCGAACACGAATTCATGGCGCGCAACACGTGGCGGATGCGATTGCATTGCCCCGAAGTGGCTCGACAGATTCTGCCCGGACAGTTCTTCATGATCCGGATGCCCGATCGCAGTGATCCACTGCTGGGCCGGCCATTCGCACTGTATGACGTGTACTGCGATACTGCCGGTGAACCACAGGGAATCGACTTCGGGTATGTCGTCGTTGGCAAGATGACCTCGCTGTTCGAGCAACTGAAACCTGGCAACGCCGTTGAGGTCTGGGGACCGCTGGGGAACGGTTTCCCGCTACCTCCAAGTGGGCATCTCGTAATTGTCGCGGGCGGCATCGGTCAGACTCCGTTTCTCGCTGTGATCCGTGAAGCGTTGCGTCGCCGATCGTACGGCGTGCCACCACGAAGCCTCGTGCAGCCTCCTTCGCGCATCACATTGTGTTACGGAGTTCGCTCGAAAGAATATCTCGCTGGTGTCAAGGAATTCGAGGACGAAGGGGTCGACGTTCAAATTGCGACCGATGATGGTTCTGTGGGGCATCATGGGTTCGTGACAGATTTATTGAAGCACCTGCTGGCGGAACCGACTCCTCCCGCGGCCGTCTATTGCTGCGGGCCCGAGCCGATGATGCACGCTGTCAGCAAGCTCACCGCCGCGTCAAAGACACCCTGTTGGCTCTCGCTGGAAACACCGATGGCTTGCGGGTTTGGTGCGTGCTTCAGTTGCGTCACGAGGGTTCGTCAGGATGACGGAACGTGGGACTACAAGCGAGTCTGCGTGGAGGGTCCGGTCTTCCCCGCAGAGCAATTAGTCTTGGACTAAAC
>CBIHQO010000211.1:0-9020 GCA_966211735.1 uncultured Schlesneria sp. | reverse complement strand
ATCTTGTCTAGATAGGGATTCGCTTCCTGTTCGACCGGCAACATGATATTGCAGCCGATCGACCCGCCACCCACATCTTTGGCACCTCGATTCGCCGCCTCCATGATGCCGGGGCCCCCTCCCGTCATCACCGTATAACCGAGTTTGGCGATCGCCGCGCCGGTACGGCGAGCCAACTCATAGTTGGCATCTCCCTCTTTAAATCGAGCGGAACCAAACACCGTGATACACGGGCCGGTCCAGTGCAGCGCGCGATAACCGCGGATGAATTCAATCGCAATTTCGACGACTCGCAGGAACTCATCGATTCGCGAGCGCGGGCCTTCGAGTAATTTGATATCCGAATGAACAACCGCGGGACTCGCGGGACGAATGACAACTGGCTGATCTGAGGGCGTCTGGATTGTGGACATGATTTTATCCTGAGGATGCATGGCGTCCGGCGGGGAGATATGATCGAAAGTGGCCGCGGACAGCAAGGCGGAAACGCCATTGAGTCTTAAGCCGGCCTCATGCACCATGATTTTGGGAATAGAGCAATCGATGACAGAACAAGTCGAAATTGGTGGTGTCGTGCTGCATCTGAACCAGCCCGACGATTCGGCGGGTGAGTGGATCGGCCAGCGCGAGATCCTGATGCAACTGCTGGCCTGCTGGCTGGTGATTGACGAAAAAGACCTGCCGCTGGCTCCGCGGATCGTCGGCACCCCCGGCATCGGTAAGACCACGCTCGCGATCTCTGCCGGTCGCACTCGCAAGCAGGATCTCTACATTTATCAGTGTACGGCTGACACGCGTCCCGAAGACTTGCTGGTGACGCCCGTTCTTGCCGAAAGCGGACGCATCAAGTACCACGCCTCGCCCCTGGTGACAGCCATGGTCCGTGGTGGGATCTGTATCCTCGACGAAGGCAACCGCATGAACGAGAAGTCGTGGGCCAGCCTGGCCCCGCTGCTCGATCATCGCCGCTACGTCGAATCGATCGTGGCCGGGATCACGATTCACGCCCACAAAGATTTCCGCTGCGCCGTCACTATGAATGACGACGAATCGACGTTCGAGATCCCCGACTACATCCTCAGTCGCCTGCAGCCGACGCTGACACTGGGGCACCCACAACGACACGACGAACTGGCGATCTTGCATTATCACCTTCCCTTCGCCGAACCCGAGATGCTGAATCTCACCGTCGACTTCCTGCAGCAATCGCATCAGTTAAACCTGGACTTCTCCACACGAGACGGCATGAACGTCCTGCGTTATGCCATGAAGCGACTGGCTCAAGACCCGACTCATCCCGTCGCCAAAGACCTGGTCTGGCAGGAAGCCTTGATCAACTGCCTGGGCGAAGAAGCAATCGACTTGAACGAGACGGCGAAGCGACGTCAGCAATCCCTCGGCGGTAACACCATGCCGATGGGACTGGGTGACTTCTTCTTTGACCCCAATGACCCGCTGCACCCCGATTATGACGAAGAGGAAGAGGATGAATGAGGAACAAGTGACGAGAGAAGTCTTGTAGGGTGCGTGGAGTCTTCGGAACGCACCATCGATAGTGATCGTCTGGTGTGTTCCGAAGACTCCACACACCCTACTAACTCGACACTATTTCCGAGCTTCCTATGAACGTTCTTCAATTCAGCGACCGAATCACCTGCCTGCCCATCATTCACGGGAGCGGAGATTTTGCGGTTGAAGTCCGTCGTGTGATGCTGTCGCATCATTTCGATTGTCTGGCCGTTCCGCTGCCCCCGTCGTTTCAATCCGATGTGGAACGGGCGATTGAGTTCCTGCCGAATGTTTCCCTGGTCATGCAGGAAGAAACCACCATCAGTTGGGCGGGTGAATGGAAAGGCGACGCCGAAGAGGAACCGGAAGAAGAGCGAGTCTTTAGCTATGTCCCGATTGATCCCTGCCAGGGCGTCATCACAGCTTTGCGCATCGCGGCTCAAGAACGAATCACGCGCGAGTTCATTGATCTCGAAACAGCAACGTTTCAAAGCTACGCCGCGATCCTGCCCGATCCGTATGCGTTGAAGCACGTCTCCAGTGAGAAATTCGCCGCCGCACTCCTCCCCAGCATTGGACGACTTCCTGAAGGTCAACCGCGCGACCGAGTGATCCATATGGCGGCTCGACTGCGCGAGCTGGAAGAGCGACACGAACGAATTCTGTTTGTCTGCTCGATTATCGACTGGCCCTGGGTTCGCGAGGCCTATGTCGATCAAACAATCGAGGACACTGAGCACGACGATGTCGAAGAAACTTCGATCTTCGAGGCGGATCCAGAAACACTGCTGTTCATGCTGGGGGAACTTCCCTTCATCACCGGCCTGTACGAACGAGCCCGCTTTGAGCTGGAGTCCGACGAAAACCTGTCGATCGACGGCGTGAAAGCGATGTTGCTGGTCGCGCGAGATCACTACAAGGCAGAACTCGGCAATCGAGCCCGCAAGATCACGCCCAAGCTGCTACGGATCTATCTGCAATACGTCCGCAATCTGACACTGATCGAGCGCCGGATGTCACCGACGATGTCGACGCTGGTTGAAGCAGCTCAACAGACTGGCGGCGATCAATTCGCGATTTCATTGATGCAGACCATGCGCGAGTATCCTTTCCAGGATCGAATCCCCTTCCCGACCATTCGCCTCGGAATTGAGCGAGGGCACCTTCCCGACGGAGATCTGGTTCAACTCAAAACCCGCCTCCCCGGCCAATCGCTGGAGTGGGGCACGTGCAAGCTGAAACCTCAGCCTCCGAAACCACAACAAGACGAATGGCAGATGCGGTGGAATCCGTATCACCAATGCAGCTGGCCGCCAGAGGACGTCGCGATTGAACGATTCCGCACGCACGTCAAAGACTCGGCCCTCAACATGCTGGGGACAGACCTCGCTCGCAGCGAAAAGTTCAGCACCAGCCTGAAAGACGGCTTGGACATCCGCGAGACCCTTCGCAATTGGCACAGCGGCGAGTTGTATGTCAAAGTCCTGCCTCCCACCCGCGGTAGCCTGGACTGCGCGGTCATGCTGTTCGACAGCCCCGCCGATCCGCGCGACTATCCATGGCGAGTCACCTGGCACGCCGAACACCACGATGAATCGACACTGGCTCTATTCGCCACGAATTACCTTGAGAACATGGTCGGCCCGGGCATCGGCCAGGCGACATACGGCGGTGCGATGTTCCTGTTTCCGCCGCGTCCAGTCCCCGACATCTGGTCGAACCGCCGCTTCGATTTCGCCGACACCATGGAAGAACGCCTGCTGGCCGCAGCCTGCTATCACGCCGAAGAGCGTCACATCGCACTCTTAAGTTCCGCACCTCCAGGCCCGGCCTGGAGAAGACTCGCCAAACGATTCGGCAAGGTCCTGATCCACGTCCCCCTCGGCCGCTTCAGCCAGGAAACAGTGCAGCAACTACGCATGTTCCACGTTCTCAACGGACAACGCGTCCGCAGCTACGCCGCCGAATTCATTCGCAAGGCGTAACTCAAAAGAGCTACCCCCGTTTGGAAAGCCTCGTGCGCCGATCGGCCCGAACGACGTGACCGATCCCTGGGCTAGGCAGGAATTCGTGCGACACTTCTCTTGGCTTGCAGCGTCAAATCGTCGATGATCCGCGAATGCGGTGACTGACGCTGATCGCCGCACACGGAGGGCCAGGGACGAAGTTCAGCGGGAATCCTGACGGAGAACGGATCGGATGAAGTATCTCGTCACCGGTGCAGCCGGTTTTATTGGGATGCATGTCAGCACCTTGCTGCTCGACCGCGGCGATGAAGTCGTCGGCCTGGATAATCTCAATCCCTATTACACGGTCCAGTTGAAGCACGACCGCCTTGCCCGCCTGACGGGAAAACCAGGCTTTCGCTTTCAAGAGCTCGATCTTGCCGATCGCGAGAAACTGACGCAGCTCTGCGCGACGGAAAAGTTCGACGTCGTCATCAACCTGGCGGCGCAGGCTGGCGTGCGGTACTCGATCACCAATCCGCATGTTTACATCGACAGCAACATCGTCGGATTCGTCAACATCCTCGAAGCCTGCCGTCATCACGGCGTGAAACATCTGGTCTATGCGTCATCGAGCTCCGTCTATGGTGCCAATACCACCATGCCGTTCTCGATCCACCACAATGTCGATCATCCGCTCAGCCTGTACGCCGCGACAAAGAAGGCGAACGAGTTGATGGCACACACCTACAGCCATCTTTATCACCTGCCAACGACCGGACTGCGGTTCTTCACGGTCTACGGCCCCTGGGGTCGGCCCGATATGGCCATGTGGCTGTTCACCAAAGCGATCCTCGATGGCAAGCCGATCGATGTGTTCAACAACGGTCAGATGCGACGTGACTTCACCTTCATCGACGACATTGCCACAGGTGTCGTTCGCACCGCAGACAATGTCCCCACGGGAAACAAAGCCTGGTCCGGCGATCGCCCCGATCCTGCCACCAGTCGCGCGCCGTATCGCGTCTACAACATTGGCAACAATCAGCCGGTCGAATTGATGCACATGATCAAGACCCTCGAGCAGACATTAGGGGTCGAAGCGAAGAAGAACTTCCTGCCGATGCAGGACGGCGACGTCCCCGCGACCTATGCCGACGTCGATGATCTCATTCGCGATGTGGGCTTCCGCCCCAGCACGCCGATCGAGACGGGTATTCAGCGGTTCGTCAATTGGTACCGAGATTATCACAAGGTTTGATTCATGCGATCGATACTCGTCACCGGCGGAGCCGGATTTCTGGGAAGTCACCTTTGCGAGCGACTACTCGAACGAGGTGACAATGTCATTTGCCTGGATAACTTCTTTACGGGTCGGAAGCAGAACGTCGCGCATCTGCTCGCCAACCCCCGTTTCGAATTGATCCGACACGACATCGTGCAACCGATCGCGCTGGAAGCGGATCAGATCTATAACCTGGCTTGCCCCGCGTCGCCAGTGGCGTATCAGTACAACCCGATCAAGACGATCAAGACATCCACTGTCGGCGTCGTGAACGTGCTGGGACTGGCCAAACGATGCAAAGCCCGCATCCTGCACGCATCGACCTCGGAAGTGTATGGAGACCCGACCGTTCATCCGCAGCCGGAAAGCTACTGGGGCAACGTCAATCCACTCGGCCCTCGCAGTTGCTACGACGAAGGCAAACGTGTTGCCGAGTCGCTGTGTATGAACTATCACCAGGAACACAACCTGGAAGTCCGCATCATTCGGATCTTCAACACGTACGGTCCTCGGATGGATCCGAACGACGGGCGAGTCATCTCGAACTTCATCACGCAGGCCCTGCGTGGTGAACCGCTGACCATTTACGGCAACGGCCTGCAGACACGATCGTTCTGCTACGTGGATGACTTGCTGCGTGGCATGATGCTGCTGATGGATCAGGACCAAGAAACAGGCCCCGTCAACATCGGCAATCCCGGCGAATACACGATGCTGCAGTTAGCCGAGCAGGTCTTGAAGCAGATTCCCGAATCAAAATCCAAGATCGTGCATGAACCGCTGCCGCAAGACGACCCTAAACAGCGCTGCCCAGACATCACCAAAGCCCGCTCGCTGCTGGGCTGGTCGCCGACCGTTGATCTGCAGGCGGGTCTCGCGAAGACAGTCGAGTACTATCGCAGCGAACTTGCACGAGCCTGATGATCCCGCGTTATCTTCCCGAGTACCACATCACACGATTGGCCACATCCATTCGGAGCGAGAGACATGACGACACGCAAGGGAATTATCCTCGCCGGGGGATCGGGAACTCGACTGCATCCGTCGACGCGAGTCGTCAGCAAGCAACTCATGCCAGTATATGACAAGCCGATGGTCTACTATCCGCTGTCGACAATGATGCTGGCCGGGATCCGCGAAATCCTGGTGATCAGTACCCCTCAGGACCTTCCGTCGTTTCGCCGACTGCTCGGCGATGGAAGCGAGTGGGGGCTGAAATTCGCGTATGCTGAACAGCCCGAACCCAAGGGGATCGCGCAGTCCCTGATCATCGCCGAAGACTTTCTCAGCGGTCAGCCATCCTGCCTGATCCTGGGTGACAATATCTTCTACGGCCATAACCTGGCGCAGTCACTGCAGTCGGCGAACGCGAATCGTTCCGGTGCCACCGTCTTCGCCTATCACGTTCGCGATCCCGAGCGTTATGGCGTCGTCGTACTGGACGCGGCCGGCAAGCCAACGGAACTGGAAGAGAAACCTGCGGTCCCCCGCTCGAACTATGCCGTCACCGGATTGTACTTTTACGACAGCGAAGCCCCGGCGATTGCTCGCGCACTCAAACCGTCGGCCCGCGGCGAACTGGAAATCACCGATGTGAATCGAGAATACCTGCAACGCGGTACACTGAGCGTTGAGGTCTTCGGTCGCGGAACCGCCTGGCTCGACACCGGGACGCACCAATCGTTGCTGGAAGCGTCAAACTTTGTCAGCGTTCTGGAAACGCGCCAAGGCTTAAAGGTCGCCTGCCCGGAAGAGATCGCTTGGCGCATGCACTATATAGATGCCAATCAGTTGCGACGGCTGGCAGAGCCCATGAAAAACAATTCCTACGGACAATACCTGCTGGAACTGGCGGTTTCTGCCGATTGATGTCTCAGGGTTTGGCTCCGCCCTGCAAGTGAGCGACAGAACGGTCAATGACTGACCGTTTTTGGCAACGTGTCAGGATGACCAACCATCTCCTTGACAGTTGAACCACATCACGCCGCCATTTGCGGCCTCTCATGCGGAAGTGTCCGCTTATCCCAGTTGATATCGCAGATTTGGGTTTCCACACGATGTGGATCCAGCCTGTCGTTACGGGTATTAACGGCAAGACCAAAACACTCGCCCGCAAACTACGGCAATTGAAACACATACCCCATCTTGCCGCGCAATCGTGGCGAATCGATCGCATTTGGCCGTCAAACTCGTGTGCATCTTGACCAAGCGGCATTAACGCTTCAACCGGCACCGAAATTGACGTAAACACATTGCGAAATAACGGTTTGAGAGATTCAAGGCTGCTGCCCCTCCCTACCGATCAATTGTGCTAGTCCCGCCAAAACGAACCGATGCGAGGCACCCGGAGACAATGGGTGGATCGTTCGAAAGATACATGGCGCCGAGTTGGCGTCTGCGGAAGTTGTTTTGTGGACGACGTACGTTCGACGGTCGTAACGACCGGAACGAGGTGATGGCCCAGCCGAGGTAATTGCGACGCGCGTCGCAGGCGGCGCGGTTCAGCCGCCTGGAATTCCACGACTGACCGACACCTAGGTTCCGTGGGTTAGGACGACCCAAGGTTCGAGATTCCCAAGGGAAGGAGACGTTCTTCTATGCGATGGATCAAGATGACTGGCGCCGTGCTCGCTGCGATGAGCATGGCCAGCCTGGCTGAGGCCGGGTGGTTACATGGCAATAAGGGGTGCTGCGGCGCCTCGAAAGCCAGCTGCTGCACGTCCTCGTGCACACCGGCTTGTTGCCGACCTGTGATCGTGAAGCCTTGTTGCCCAACGGTCCATACCTATCAACGACGATGTTCGGACATCAAGCCACCATGCTGCGACAGCTGCTGTGCTCCAGCGAGCTGCTGTGCTCCGGCTGGTGCGGGTAACTGTGCCCCAGCATGTGCCGCTCCTGCTGCAGCCTGTGCTCCAGCTTGTGCTGCTCCTGCCGCTTGTGCCCCAGCCTGTGCTGCTCCTGCTGCCGCCTGTGCGCCAGCTTGTGCCGCTCCTGCTGCTAACTGTGGTCCTGCTTGTGCTCCAGGTTGTGCTGCTCCTGCAGCCAACTGCGCACCAGCTTGTGCTGCTCCTGCTGCTAACTGTGGTCCAGCCTGTGCTCCAGGCTGTGCCGCTCCAGCAGCCAACTGTGCTCCAGCTTGTGCCGCTCCAGCCGCTAACTGTGGTCCAGCCGGTCCTGGCTGTGCCGCTCCAGCAGCTGCTTGTGCTCCAGCCTGTGCCGCTCCTGCCGCTAACTGCGGTCCAGCCGGTCCTGGTTGTGCTGCTCCAGCCGCTGCCTGTGCTCCAGCTTGTGCCGCTCCAGCCGCTACCGGCTGCTGCTCAACGGGCTGTGGTACGAAGGGTTGCTGCTTCAAGGGTCTGCATGGCTTGTTCGGCAAGTCCTGCTTCAAGAAGTCATGCTGCTCGTCAACATGTGCTCCTGCCTGTGCCGCTCCAGCTTGTGCAGCACCAGCGTGTGCCGCTCCAGCCAGCTGCACGACTAGCTGCACGCCAAAGTGCTGTGCTGATCCCTGTGCAATTGCCCAGTTGATCTACACATCACAAACGGCTTGCTATGCTCGTCAACGACGTGCCGCCATCCGCAAGCTGGGCAATCGTTATGATTGCATCTGCAACCCAGAGATCATGACGGCCTTCGTCTATGCTCTGAATGATGCTGATGAACGCGTCCGACGTGAAGCTGCCGATGAAATCGGTGATCAAGTTCGCAAGAACTGCTGCTGCTGCCCAGAAGTCACCGCCGCCCTGACCTGTGCTCTGGGTGACTGTGATCGTGGTGTGGTTCGTCAAGCTGAACAGGCTCTCCGCCTGTGTGGATACGACGTCGTCAAGGGTTGCTGCGACAAGGGTTGCACGACCGCTGGTTGCTCGACTGGCTGCAGCAACGGCTGTGCCCCAGCCGGTGCTCCAGGTGTTGCTCCAATCAATGACAACGCCGCTCCTGCTCCAGTGCCACCAGAAGAGAAGAAGGCTTCCAACAGCCGAAGCCGCATGTCCACACTGCTCGGTCTCTTGGACTAGTTAGCAGTATGGCCTGAGCGATAACCAATCCAAAAGATTGGGGTACTACAGTCAACAGCGGCCCCTGGAATTTTCCAGGGGCCGTTTTCATTTGCATCTTCAAATGCGAACAGGGAAACTTCCTTCGGTTGGATTTCTGACTTCGCAGCCACTCTCCTCCGAGATCGGCCGTAAACAGCGATCCCCAATCTCCGGCGAGATTGGCTTCCTGATACTCCCTCAGATCGATGGATCGAATTCATGACGCGCAGCAAGGTT
>CBIHQO010000210.1:0-9030 GCA_966211735.1 uncultured Schlesneria sp. | reverse complement strand
CATGCGGATGCTCCACGAATAGCGTGCCAAGCCGTCGACTAAAGTGTCATAGGCCGCTCGATATTCGCCGGTTTGAACCTCGGCTTCTGCTTTCAGCAGATAAAATTCTTCACCAAAAGCGCGGCTCTTGATCGACTTGTCGGCCAGTTGGATGCAGGTCGCATGATCGCCAACTCGAAGAGCTTTCGTCGCCTCTTCCAGTTCCGTTGCCGCCGACGCCGTTACGGCGAAGCACAGTCCAACCAGGACGCCCATCAAGGGTGGCGAAAATCGCGATAAAGATCGGCGCGACAACACAGTGGAGCGAACCCTCGCATGGTAGAGTCACCAAAACCGGACGCACGAGTATATCTCGGTCGTTTGGTCCGCAACAGTTGCGCAGGCCGAAGGTTCAGTCCGAATTTAAATTCGAAATCCTCTCTTCAGATTGGGGATGACGAATCGAACCGGACAGTTTTCAAATTCGATGCGCGAGCCTACCCTGAACAGGCAATTCACCGTTACCTCACAGGAGTCATGCTGCGATGTCGTCCACCCACCTGATGACGAATCACTTCAATAGAGTCATCGGCTTCAGAAAGCTGATCCTGGTCGTATGGTTGGTCGCCGCGCACTTTTGTGCGGAAGCGTTGGTATTTGCGGCCGACCTGCCATTCTCTTTGGATCCTGGTTTTGAATCTCTATTCGATGGCAAGACGTTAGAAGGCTGGGAAGCACCGCCCAATAGCTACGCCGTGGACGAAGGCGTGCTGATCTGTGTGGCGGGCGGCAAGGGAAATCTGCTGACTAAGAAAGAATACGCGGACTTCATCTTCAAATTCGAATTCAAACTGACGGCGGGAGCAAATAACGGGCTCGGGATCCGGTGCCCACATCGACTCGAAGGCAATTTGCATTTGGATGGGATCGAGTTGCAAATCCTCGACGATAACGACGAGAAATACAAAACAATCAAACCGTATCAGCATCACGGATCCATCTACGGCATTGTTCCCGCCAAGATCGGATTTCTGAAGCCGCTGGGCGAGTGGAATCAGGAAGAGGTCAGTGTTCAAGGGAGTCGCATCAAGGTGACCCTGAATGGAACCGTGATTGTCGAAGCCAACCTGGACGAAGCGACGAAGGCTGGCACTGTTGATGGCCAGCAACATCCCGGACTGAAGCGAGCCCGCGGTCACCTTGGATTTTTAGGACACGGCGACCGCGTCGACTTTCGCAAGCTTCAGATCAAAGATCTGTCGAAACCATAAACATCGAGGTCCGCAGTCGCTGTATGCGCCACGCGCGGGCTTGCGAGGCGTCCAAGCTCAGGATCTCAACCACGAATCGCCGACCGTAGCTTATTCTGGACTTTGTCGACGAGCGAGGGTGACTTCGGCACAATTCGCCGACATCTCGGGTTGCTTGCCGGGCCGATCGACTCGAACCAGTCCGGTCCGCGCCGAAGGAGTGATGGACGTGAAGTCAGGGTCCATCGACGGAGCATCTCCACGATTGAATCGATGCAGGCGATGAGGCTTCAGATCATGCCATATGCTGGCACATCCACAAGTGAACATGGCCAAAAGCGATGCCAGCAGGATATGTCGCCACGACTTTGCCATCGTGCGCAACTCCATTGGAAGGGGTTGAATTCAAATTCGGGATTGGGGAGCGGCGGACACTAGCGGATTCGCATTGATACGCCAAGCCCAAGTTTCCCCAAGCGCATTGATCAATTTTGGACTCAAAATGCGGCCTGAAACGAAAACAGCGACACCCGGAAATCCGGATATCGCTGTCAGAATGCATCAATGTCGTGACAGGGTTATTTCACTGGAGCGGTGGCCGCGGCCAACGTGTCCAGGAATCCCTTCAGTTGCTTGCTGCGTACAGGGTGCTGCAGTTTTCGGACAGCCTTCGCTTCGATCTGGCGGACGCGTTCGCGAGTCACCTTGAAGATCCGACCGACTTCTTCCAGCGTGTACGTGTAGCCATCGCCCAGACCATAACGCAGCTTGATAATCTCGCGTTCACGGTAGGTCAGCGTCTTCAGGACAACGTCGATCTTGTCCTTCAGCATTTCCTGCGTGGCCGAATTCACTGGGCTTTCGGTCGAATCGTCTTCGATGAAGTCCCCGAAGTAGCTGTCTTCGCTTTCACCGACGGGACGATCCAGGCTGATCGGATGTCGCGAGATCTTGAGCACGCGACGCGTTTCTTCCAGACTGACGCCTGCCGCTTCGGCGGTTTCTTCGATTGTGGGTTCGCGTCCTTTTTCCTGCAGCAGCTTCTTGCTGACTTTGCGCAGTTTGGACATCGTTTCGATCATGTGGACCGGGATACGAATCGTACGGGCCTGATCCGCGATCGCTCGCGTAATGGCCTGGCGAATCCACCATGTCGCATAGGTCGAGAACTTGTAGCCGCGGCGATATTCGTACTTATCGACCGCTCGCATCAGGCCGGTGTTCCCTTCCTGGATCAGGTCCAGAAAGCTGAGTCCGCGGTTGCGATACTTCTTGGCGATCGACACAACCAGTCGCAGGTTACCGCCGGACAGGTCTCGCATCGCCTGTTCGTAGGCGGCAAAGCGTTCGTGAATCGATTCAATTCGCTCGGCGAGACTCTTGGGAGTTTCGAGCGTCATCAATTCCAGGTCGTACAGTTCTTTCTGAAGGTTGGCGCGTTCGTCGCGGGCCGACTTCAGATTCTTCATGCTGTCGATCTGACGCTGCAGTTCGACCATGCGACGCGAAATCTGCTCCATGCGGCGCATGGTGGGCTGCAGCCGCTGGGTTCGCAGGCTGAGTTCTTCGAGCAACGTCACCATCTTGCGACGTCGTTGTTCCAGTCGCTGCTTGGCAGCACTGACATCGGCGGCGGGATGATCGTGATTTTGATTGCGGAAGATTTCGAAGTCTTGAATGCTCTTCATTCGCAGCGATTCAAGGGTCTTCAAGTTGTAAGGCATGCGGCCGAGGATCTGATTCTTTTCCAGGCCTTCGGTGACCGACACCTTGATGGTTCGATCGAAGGGGAGTTCACCCAGATGCACCTTCGTCAGGATGTCGATCGAGAGCTTGAGTGCGTAATCGCTCTCGAGCAGATGGCGACGGAATCGCTTACGGGTGACTTCGATTTTCTTGGCCAGCGAGATTTCCTGTTCGCGAGTCAGCAGGGGAATCTCACCCATCTGCGTCAGGTACATGCGAACGGGATCATCGATACGGCGCGATTTGTCTTCGCCCGCTTCCTTCGGTTTGCTGAGCCTGGCCTTCAGTGGACGCTTGCGGATTTCGTCCAAGCTCGGTGGCAGCTTTGAATCGGGAACAATTTCCAATCCCAGCTCGTCCAGCGACATCAACAGATTGTCGAGCTTTTCGGGATTGACCGCTTCGTCCGGCAAATAATCATTGACCTGTGTAAACGTCAGGAACCCCTGTTGCTTACCAGTCTCAATCAGCCGGTTTAGGTTTGCGTCGAGTCGGTACACCTGCCACTCCTCAGAATAACAAATAAGTTCTGTTTGCTCGCGCAACGCATCAATCACTGCCAGTCCACTGCACTGCCATCGAATCCTGCGATGGTCAGCGAGTCTTCAACTCATGTCGTCTTAGCCGACCTTTGACGGTGAAACTGAGCTGCCTTTGCCAGCAGCTCGCGAGTTTCGTCTGTCAATTTCTTGGTTTCTTGCGGCCGCTCGATGAGTGAAGACTGTGCCGCCTGGTGCGATTCTCGCGTGCGACGCCACTTCAATTTATCCAACACCTGCCGAATCAACCCTTCCGGGTGATCTGTTCCCCTTTGTGAGGCGGCATCCTGCGCCAGTCTTGTCGCGAGGTCCCTATCGCGAGCCTGTTCGTCGAGCCAAACGATCAAGCCCTTCATGTCCGGGCATTCCCAGTAAGACAACACTCTGTCAAACGTGGGTGGCCAACCTTCGTCTGCCAGGTCGTAGCAGACAGTCAGCAAATCTCGCAAAACATCATTGTGGATGTCATCAGTTCCTATCTCACGTCGGACTACGTCAATCATATCCGGTGAAGTAAAGAGGAGCTGGAGCAATTCGGACTCCAACTGATCGTCTTTGGATTGAGTTTGCTGAAGTAAAAGGATCGACCGCTTTCGCACGTTACGAGTAACTTCTCCGGATGATTCGGTTGCGGAAACTCTCCGCTCTGAAGGGCGACTGGATGGATTTTTTTTCTGCCCTCGCAGTTCGGACAATCGTCTTCGCACATCTTCTTCCGGCAATCGGAGTCTTGGTGGCAACCGGCTAATGAGCAGTTTTTCCTTATCCGTTCCCATCACCCCCGGTGAAACAACCAGTAACTCTAGCATCCCATCCAGCACTCGCTGGCGGGCGTCCAAAGTTTCGACACCATATCGCTTAATCAATAGCCGCAGTTCGTATTCCCCGACATCTGGCGCATTCTGGATTTCCTGTTCCATCGCCGCTGCTCCACGCTCGGCCAAGAACTCATCTGGATCCAGATTGTCTGGTAAGGTCAAAATCCGCAGATCAACGTCCTGAGCCAAGAACTTAAGCAAGGCGCGTTCCGAAGCCTGCTGTCCAGGAGTGTCTCCGTCGTAGACCAGTACCACTGTGCGCGCCAACCGCTTCAAAAGCGTCACATGCGATTCAGTGAGAGCGGTGCCTAAAGTCGCCACCACGTTCATCAAACCAGCTTGATGAACTTTAATGCAATCCGTGTACCCCTCGGTGACCAGCACCGTTCCCGTCTTCTTGATGGCCTCGCGAGCCCAACTCAACCCATAACAAAGCCGACTCTTGTGGAAGACGGGGCTATCGTCGCTGTTCAGATACTTGGGGGCATCTTTCCAGGAGTGATCTGGCAGGATACGTCCGCCAAATCCGACGTTGTGGTTCCGTTCGTCGTGAATCGGAAACATCACCCGATCATTGAACTTATCCACAAAACCCCTACCGTCCGTCTCTTTCACCAAACGGGCTTTAAACAATAAATCGGTATCAAAAGTTCCTTTAGCTCTCTTCAGGAGCCACTCGCGATCTTCGGGTGCGTACCCAAGTTTACAACGCGAAATGGTCGTTTGTGCAAAACCGCGGTCTTTCAAGTAGCGCCGCGCTCGTTCGGCGATGGTCGATGTCAGCAGGCAGGTATGAAATTCTTCTTGAGCCCAAGCCAGGACTTCGTAGAGACGTGGTTTTTCGGGCGAATCCGCCGGTCCTCGTCTCTGCTTGGCGGGCATCTCTAAATGGGCTCGGCGAGCAAGTAATTCGAGGGCATCCGGAAATTGAAGCCCATCATGTTTCATCACGAACGAGTAACAATCTCCACCCTCATTACAAACCCAACATTTATACGTCTGGCGCTCGGGAGTGACCGTGAACGATGGATTGTGATCTTCGTGGAATGGACACAATCCCTTGTAAACTCGACCGCCTTGCTGAGGCTGCAGGGTGACCGTTTCGCCAATGAGCTGGACAATGTCTGTGCGAGACCGGACCAATTCTTTGAAATCATCTGGTGCCGTTCCGTCCACAACCACCTCTCGCCACCCGTCCAAGTTTCCCAATCAGCCATGCCTGCATCACGCGGCGATCGAAAAAATATCAACAAAAAATCCCACTGAATAAACGTCCAGAGGAGCGCAATTCAGAGGGTGAAAATCCGCAATATCGATGAAAGGACGGACGCTGTCGATTTCTTATTTCGGGGGGTTGACTTTCCGCGTCCCGAAAACCGGATCCATTGGAGTTTCTCTCACGACCGGCGAGATTCTATCCTTGCAAGCGCTGCGGTCAAGCGGACCGACGCAAGGATGGGCCGCAATTCCCAAAAGGAGAAACGAGGCTTGCTCCACTCAGTTTTGATGTCATTCGGCCGTAACGCGAATCTTGTTCATTAGCGTGTCGAAGCAGGGAAAAACCTGAGTCGCGAAACACGCCGGCTGAATCAACTGGACACTTGGTTTGCGGAACTTTCCCTCACGTCAGGCGTACCCAGATCACGTGGATCGAAGAGCGGAGATCGGTAGAGGTGCAACTGCCGAGCCCAGTATTTTGCCAATACACCCAACGTCGACAGCCCGTATGTCACGCTGCGACGAAAATTGATGCTGCTAGCTTCGTCGAAATAGCGGACGGGAACCGGAATATCGCCAATCTTGAACCCGAAGTGGACCGCTTGGGCCAGAAATTCGCTGTCGAAGACAAAATCGTTGGAGTTCCGCGTGTAAGGGATCGTTTCCAAGACCTCGCGGCGATAGGCTCGAAAGCCGCTATGGAAGTCGCCCAGGTTCTGGCCGAGCGCAATATTCTCGACGAGTGTGAGGCAGCGGTTCGCGATGTATTTCCAAGGCGGCATCCCACCGGCCAAGGCTTCGCGCCGCGTGCGAATGCGCGAACCCATGATGAAGTCACACGTGCCCAGGCGAATAATCTCTACGGCGATCGGAATTGCCCGACTATCGTACTGATAGTCGGGGTGAATCATGACGACCACATCGGCCCCGCGTTCCAACGCGTGTCGATAACACGTCTTCTGGTTTCCACCATAGCCCAGATTTTTTTCATGACGGATCACCGTCAAACCCAACTGCTGCGCGATTTCGACTGTGTTGTCGCGACTGCAGTCGTCGACGACAATGATCTCATCGACGGCACCAGGTGGGATGTCGCGAACAGTCCGCTCCAACGTCAACGCCGCGTTATAAGCCGGCATGACGGCAATGGTTTTCAAACGGGGTGCTGGAAGCACCGTGGTTGTGTTCTCCACGACTGGCTCATTCCATAGCTGGTGTTTGCTAACGGTTGATTGAGCCTACATCGTGACCTGTCCGGCCCTCAGCGTCCACACGCCCGCCCTGCAAAAAAGCTGGCATCGGAGCCTGCTTTTCCGAGTCTTCGGATGAAATGGCAATTCGGTTTATTCAACACGGATCTCGTGCGGAAGACGTTCCTGGTTACCCGCCGCGTCTATTGCGATGGCGACGATGCGTTTCTCTGGTAGTGACCTCAAAACAATCTCCCACTCAGCGAAATTGTTTCGAAGTGATGCGGCCACCTCACCATTAACCTGGATTTGCGTCACATTCCCGTTGTCCTGGCAGATTCCGCGGACGTGCCATGTCTGGCCAATCCGCTCGGCGCCGGTAATCACGGTTGCGGGTGGAGTGTCGTCGATCGGATGCAACAATTCGGGAAACCTCACGTCGCGTACCTCGGTCACTCGCGATTCATTGCCAGTCAGTGGCGGTTCGGACCGGAAGGTCGACGTATCCTGAGCCCTCAGTTCTGCTGATTTGACGCTGATGACCTTGGCGTGGCGACCTGATCCGTAATGATCGTGAATATAGACCGGGACACTGGTCGCCGATTTTGGCTTCGGGCGCGGGCCGCCACCCAGATTAACCAATGCACGTCGATTTCCATCCTGCCGATCGATGATGCTGACGTTTCTGAGGTGCGTTTCGGCAGTTCCAGTCGGGTTGTCATCGGAGATCTGCACGAGTGGCATGTCGCTGTTCGAGTGTCCGACGAAGGTCAGTCCATCGACCGTCAATGAACCGTACTGCACCGAATCATCGTCGTGTCCCCGATTGAATGGCTCCGCATCACCGTTGCGACCGGACTGACTGATGATCACGTTGCGATAAACATGTCGATCGAAGTTCGGGTGATAGATTCCATACACAGACCGGTGAATCTGCATGTTCTCGACCAAGACGGACGGTGATTGCACGCGAAACGCGTAATGAGTTTCCCAGATCTTGGTGTTCCTCATCACGAAAGGGTGGCCCTCGTCGGGGCCAATTCGATTGACACCTTCACCGAGGTTAATCCCATAGAGCCCGTCGCAGTGAGCCTCATTGTCTTCGAATCTCACGAACGGCAATTTGCGAACATCGGTCGACTGCGTTGAGCCGTCGGACTGCATGACCGGCAACGTCATTTTCATCGCACTGGTCTCAGTCGCTTCGAATCGAAATCCATAGCGGTTGTTTTCGCTGGCGACGTTGCGAGTGAACGTGTTGAAGCTGTTTGCCCACCAAAAACCGGATCCTTCATTCTGATCGAAGGGCAGCACCTGCTTCGGCAGTTTCTTGCCCTCCATTGATTGAACCGCCAGGTTCCGATCGAGCACGTTGTAAACTTCGGTGCCATCTTCCAGGTAGAACCCGTGACCAACACTCTGATATCCGATGCAATCACGAACTACGAGATAGTTGGTGCCGTGAATCGTCAACCAGCGATTGTGGCTGTCCCAGATCGAAGCACCGACCACCGAACTGCCTCGCATCGTGTTCCCGACCAGATGAAAGTGCAGACTGTATCGACCGAGCACGTTCTTCTTGCCCAAGTGACGAAACTCGGCATAACTGATTGAACCCGTCGAACCGCGGTGATACATCGTGTGACCACGCTCCCCTTCGGGGTTTGCCGACTCCACCACGACGTTGCGACTGAGGTTGGCGACTTCGCCACGGAAGTCTCCTTCCCCGAGATGATCGTTGATGAGCGACCGGTCCAAGGTGATTTGCGGCCCGTCGAGGGCCGTGATCAGGCGCTCTTCCGTCTGCAACCGATCCGTCCCATGACCAATATCACGTCCAAGTTGTGTCGCCGTGATGATGACTCGGTCACCGACTCGCCAACCGGAAACAGACTCGTCCAACACCACCGACGTGGCGCCTTTTCTGGCGGTCTTGCCCAGTTTCAGCCAGGTACGACTGAGCGGGGCACCATGGAAATCCATTCGACCACCACAGCAAACGATGGCCGGGCACGATTGTTTGTCCTGACCTTCCGCTGGAGTCAGACGAATTAAGGCGGAGTGCCCCGCATCGATCGGTCGATCGGCCGTCCCCACTTCCAATGCCGGTCTTGACTGCCCCTCTTTCAACTCCACGACATGCGCGTCGCAATCGAACCCTTCTTCGGTTGGTAAATCTCCTGGTTCTATTTTCAGAACACCAACATTGAGTTGCGTGTCCTTGTCGGCGGCGAAGGAGAGTGTTCCAGCAACATAGATCGCTCGAATGGGCGCGTCCGATTTCACATCG
>CBIHQO010000209.1:0-9051 GCA_966211735.1 uncultured Schlesneria sp. | reverse complement strand
CCACGATCGCGACACGATCGTCACCGGCCATCAACGAACCTTCCAGTACCTTCGCCATATTTGATTTCAATCTCGAGTTAGGCCTGAGTGCGGGTCGCACTTACGTGTCGCGTTGAAACATGGGTTAGACCAAGCGATTTTCTGCTCGCGGGACGCCACAATTAGGTGGGATGCGCGCTCGTTTTTCGCTGGGACTATCCCAAGTTCATGCTCAGCAGGAATTCTTCATTTGTCTTCGTACGACGCATCCGATTGACCAGCAGTTCCATCGCTTCGACCGGATTCATGTCGTTGATGACTCGTCGCAAGATCCAGATCCGGCGCAGTTCTTCTTCGGTCATGAGCAACTCTTCGCGGCGAGTCCCCGACTTGTTCACGTCGATGGCCGGCCAGACTCGCTTTTCGACCATGCGTCGATCGAGGTGCAGTTCGGTGTTACCGGTTCCCTTGAACTCTTCGAAGATGACGTCGTCCATCTTGCTGCCGGTATCGACCAGGGCGGTCGCGACGATCGTCAGGCTGCCCCCTTCTTCGACGTTGCGGGCCGCTCCGAAGAACCGTTTGGGATGCTGCAGGGCACTGGCATCGACACCCCCGGTCAGAATCTTGCCCGAGTGAGGACATTCGGTGTTGTAGGCGCGAGCGAGTCGCGTGATCGAATCGAGGAAGATCACGACGTGCTGGCCGTATTCGACCATCCGCTTGGCCTTCTCGATCACCATTTCGGCAACCTGAATATGGCGGCTGGGTGGCTCATCGAAGGTGCTGCTGATGACTTCGCACTGCTGACCTTTCACCTGACGTTCCATATCGGTGACTTCTTCAGGACGCTCGTCGATGAGAAGTACAATGACATAGACGTCGGGATCGCCAGCCAGCACGGCCTTGGCCATCTTCTGTAACAGGATCGTCTTACCGGCTCGCGGTGGCGAGACGATCAGGCCGCGCTGTCCCATTCCGATCGGAGCGACAATATCGACGACGCGCGTGCTGAGTTCACCGGGATCACCACAGAGCTTCAGGCGTCGAGTGGGATGCAGCGGTGTCAGGTCGTCGAAGAAGACCTTCTCGGTCAGGATATTCGGATCTTCATTGTTGATCGCTTCGACGCGGAGGAGCGCGAAGTAGCGTTCATTTTCTTTGGGTGGACGGATCTGTCCGGCGACTGTGGCACCGGTTCGCAGTCCGAAGCGGCGAATCTGGCTGGGCGATACATAGATGTCATCAGGGCACGGAAGATAGTGATAGTCTGGACTGCGGAGGAAACCGAATCCGTCGGGCAGGATTTCCAACGTTCCTTCGCCAAACATCAGACCATTCATCTTCGTCCTCTCTTTGAGGATCTTGAAGATCAGGTCTTGCTTCTTCAGGCCGGTGTATTCAGTGATGTTTTCCTGCTTCGCCAGGACGATCAAATCTTTCATCGTCAGGCGCTGGAGTTCAGCGATGTGAATATCGGTGTCGCCGCGCTTAATCTCTTCGTACCGTCCATCCGCGACGAAGGCGGTATCGTCGTCTTCGTCATCGTTCGGTGGCGGCGCAGTCGCAGCAGCAGGCGCTGCAACCTCACGTGCAAACGAAGCCAGTGGCGGGGCTTCTTCAGAAACATCCCAACCTGCAGGCGTGGCGGGATTGTTACGCTGAATCGTGGGACGTGGTTTCATAGCTGGGACTCGGAATCAGGTAGCAGACGCTTGGTTCGGTTGTGACAAACTTCGCGATGGGCAGCGACCGACGGTCGAATGCCCAATGGAGACGAAAGGAGGAATCAGCGGATATCGACGATCATTCAATGCGATTGAAGTGGCAGACCCGCATCCATGCGGCATACGGAAGGCTTGAAGGATTAGGACGTGTCTTGCCCGAGAAACAGAAACAAAGATCGGGAAAACCAGCATCAGGGTGGGAGGAACTCAGATGAATTCTAGAACTGTTTTGACGAATTTGGCAACGGTTTGCAACAGATGCTCCAGCTTCTACACAAAAAATCAAGCAACTCTTGTCCGCCATGCGAATCGTCTGATTCGTTCGATATGACCACATTACTAAGTCGCTTTTTCTCGACCAGTGGTAGCTGGCTAGATTCACGTCGCCTTAATTCTTCCTGAGACCAGCCGCTACGAGCCGCAACGCGACGCTGACGAACGATATCTGAAGCATCAACAAAGACAACTGCGTCACATTGTCGCTGCCAGCCAGCCTCCAACAGCACCGCTGCATCGAGTAAGACGGCTTCACGTCCCTCGAGTTCCGCCTGATTAACCAATTCTGCGACCCGAGTTTCAATCGCTGGATGGGAGATTCGCTCCAATGCTTGTCTGGCTATCAAGTGTTCAGGCGTACTGCCGAAGATAACGCGTGCTAAGGCACCGCGATTGATATCACCGCTGTGGTCAAAAACTTCGTCACCAAACCGCTGTCGCAGGGCAGATTTTACCGAATCCAGTTGCAGCGCCTCGTGTCCCAACTTGTCGGCGTCGATCACCATGACGTTCGCCCTGGTAGCGACCCACTTGGTCACAGCACTTTTTCCAGAGCCGATACCGCCAACAATGCCGATGACGGGAATTCGATGCTGCAACGAATCAAAGGCCATGAGTTCGATCTTAGAAAAGAATCGATAGGGGACACTTGGTTCGGTCATCGTGATTGGCAGGCGGCCCCCTGTCAACAAGCTCTATGGTCGTTAACATGGAGCCCAAAAGTCGATCGACAAACAGCCTCGCTCCTGCAAGGGTCTTCGCATGGTTTACCTGAACCGCATCTATACCAAGACTGGCGACGGCGGCGCGACTTCGCTGGGGGACGGCAATCGAGTCCTGAAGACGGACCTGCGGATCACCGCTTATGGCGGGGTCGACGAACTGAATTCGATCCTGGGCGTCACGCTCGCCGTAGGACTGCCGGAGAGTATGGCAGCCATCATCTTCCGAATCCAAAACGACCTGTTCGATCTCGGAGCCGATCTGTGTGTGCCAGAGTCCGACGCCGCACCGGAATTCCCTCCGTTGCGCATCACCGCGGCGCAAGTCGAGCAACTTGAGCACTGGATTGATACCGCCAACGAATGCTTGCAACCGCTGATGAGCTTCATTCTGCCAGGTGGCAGGCCAGGAGCAGCGTATCTGCATCTGGCCCGGACAGTCTGCCGACGTGTTGAAATTGGGGTGCTGGCACTGGCTGCACGCGATCAAATCAATCCGCAGGCTGTGATCTACCTGAACCGGCTTTCGGATCTGCTGTTCGTGCTGGCGCGCGTCGCCAATGACGAGGGGCGAGGGGATATCCTGTGGGTTCCTGGTGCCAATCGGGGCTGATCGAATGGCAGGCGTTCGCGTCATTCGAGCCGCTACTCGTCTCCGGCCAACTGGCTCCATTCGACATCGCGTAGTCGGGCAGTTGTCGCGGCGGCCTTCAGTTTCTGGATGACGAAGCTCTTGTGGTTCGCCACCGATTGCTCGCTGATTTCGAGTTTCTCGGCCACATCTTTGTTGGACCATCCCAATACGAAGAGGAGCTCGACGCATTTCAATCGCTCGAACTCGCCGCGGCTGTACCAGGATTGGACCAGGCCGCGCATGCATTCTCCGAGCACTCGTTCGATGACCGTGTTGCGTTCGGCGCTGCGAGCCAGGCTCGACGCCTTGCGATCCCGACCGGCAGGTTCCGGGGCACCTCCTGATTCGGCCGGCAGTAGAAGTGACAGGTGGGGGCGGCGGCCGGTGCGCCGCAGGGCATCGGTCAATTTATGAGCGGCGATGGCGAACAGGAATGATTCGAGCGGGGTCTGTTCATCGTAGTTGGGCAGCGAAGTCAGAAACCCCAGAAACGTTTCTTGAACAACATCCTGAGCGGTGTTGTGATCCGAGAGTCGGACTTCGACGAATGCCTGCAACCGACCTTCGTAACGGCGAATCAACGATTCCCACGCGGCGGCCTAACCGCGGCGGACAGCAGCCAGGAGTTGGCTATCACTGACATTCATCACAGCCATCGCTCAAAGGCGAATCGGATTGCGAAGCCCCAGGCCGCGACGACAGCCAAGCTGCCCGCGGCGAGACCCAGGCGTCGAGTTCCCTGCGTCAGAACATCCAATCGACGATAGATCGCGATCAGACTGGCTGCCAGAACCAGCGAAGATGCCACGATGCCGACGCGACGAATGCGATGGACAGTGATTCCTCGTCGCCATTCGGGAAGAAACTCGGTCCTCACTTCGGGAGAGAGTTCGGTCTGCCACCACACGCGATACATTGGATGGACAAAGTTGCCAAAGTCGTGATCGGCTGCTTCGACATAACGCTGCTTGACCATGAACCGCTTGATCGCGTCTTCCGTCGGAGCCCAATTCTTCGGGCGCTCTGTCCCTGGCCGAAGCTTCTGCAGGTCTTTCATCAATAATTCCGAAGCCTCGGCAAACAGTTGCTGCTCCGCCTCTTCTTGAGTCGTGTACTGCTGACTCGCCAGCACGACACGTTCAGTAATCGCGTCGCTAATGTTCTGCTGGTCAACCCATTTCGGACGGTGTGAAAACGCCTTGGCACTGACAAGAGTTGTTCCCCCATCGGCAGGGCGAGACGCTATCGGCTTTGCACCTGCAGGGATCTGATGGCTGGGTGGAACTGTCATAGTTCGCGATCGATTCTCTTCACGACTGATTGCCGTATGTTGGAAGGCCGACATTCCGGCGAAGGTCGCGATCACGACAGCCGGTGCGGACAACCAGCCGAGTTCGTTGACGAATCGCAGGCTTGAAACAGGCCGGGCGTTCGCGCCAATGCGGCGGCGATAAGCGACGCCAACAAGCATCCCTAACGCTAATGGGATCAGCAGAAAGGCGAACGTGATCCAGTCGACAGAGAACGTCATCGGTCGAGGCTCCACTTTAGCACCTCCTTCCAGCAACGCGACGGTCAGGCGATGCGATCGGCGTGGCGAGTTGAACAGCCGCCGAGATCGTCAGGGCCCACAGGATTGCTGGCGTTTGCGGGAAAGCGAAGATGATCGTCAGGAACCAGGCAGCGACTGCGGATGTTGCCAATCGGCCAATACTCAACTGATGTTTTCGCTTGGGCGACATATCTTGCCACCAGCGATGCCAGAACATCATGCCACCGAAGAAGACTGCAAACCCCAGCCAGGTGGGGTGCATTTCCGAGTTGATCAAGGGATGCACGCCCAGCGAACGGACTGCTGGCGAGTATCGAGCCGAATTGAAATAGTCGACAAGCAGGTATTGATCCAGGTAATAGGCCACTGTGGCCAGCACAAGCCCAATTGCGAAGAACGATTTCCGTGGATTCCGCTGCCACCAGGTCCACCGTTCCCTGGCTTGGTTGGCCAGCAACAGCAGCCACGTCGCGGCGAGCGAGGTTGTGGTAAACATCGCCACGAACTCGGCCGTGGGGGCCTTCGGGATCCGTTGAAAGAATTCGGGAGCGAAGATCGCACCAGCGGAAATCAGACAAGCACTGACACTTCCCACAGCCAACGATGCTGCTGCGTCTGCAACAGCTTGGGGCGATTCAACTGGTTCCTGGCAGACCTGCACATCGACAGTCGGGTCGATCGAAACAATACTGCTATCCAGTCTTCGCCCGTTCCGGCCACGCAGCGCCCACGTGACAATGCAGGCCGCACCGATCAATGCGGCGCCAGACCATGATCGCCGGGTTCCCGGGGCAAATAGAAGTAACCCGACACAGACGACAGCGAGTAACTTCCAGTTCACCGGCGATTGCGATCGAGTTGATGGTCGATTCGCGGACATCCTGTGTGATTTGAATTTCCGCTTCGGGGCGGATCGCGGTTCGGGAGGTGCGCTGACCGACACAGGCACGACCTTTGGTTCAGAAGGAAACTGCGAATAGGCCGAAGCCGCCTGAGCAGGCGACACGGTCGATGTCCGAACCGTATCTGCGTTGAATCCACTTGAATGGGGCGTCTCAATCAGCGTCGCATTTTTGTGGCCGTTGTGTTTTCCATCGAGCGGGATGCCAGGTCCCTTCCCATCCAGCGACCTCAGGGCCTCTTCAAATTCGAGTTCGATTTGCCTCACAGAGGCTTGCCGTTGAGCCGGATCCTTTGCCAGTGACTTGGACAGGACGCCACGAAAGCTCGCGGGAACTCGCTCCAGATTGGGTGTGGCGGTGAGATGCTTCATCAGGACTTCGCCCGTGGTTTCGCCCATGAAAGGGAGTTGTCCCGTCAGCATTTCGTACAGCATGACTCCCATGCTGTAGACATCGACGCCGGGTCCGTACTGGCCATTCGCGACCTCGGGAGCCATGTAGTAGACGGTCCCGACGCTTTGCGTATGGGCGGCTCGCCGGTCAGATCCCAGTCGTTTTGAGAGTCCGACATCACCGACTTTGACCGTGCCGTTTTCGCGATAGATATTGGCCGGCTTCAAGTCGCGGTGAACGATGCCGCGTTCATGGAGGTAGGTCACTCCCGCTACGATACCTTTGAGCCATTCTTGGACTTCGCTTAGCGGTAACCCATTCGGGAACGACGCCAGCACGTCTTCGAGACTGGTGCCGTTTACGTATTCCATCACAACCCATTGCTCGCCGGCGTCATCAGAGCGAACGTCGAACAGGTTGATCAGATTGGGGTGTTTGAGATTGAGGCACTGGCGAACGCCGCGTAACTCGACTTCTTGTTCATGCTGCAGCAGCTTGAGTGCGACCTCTTTGCCGCCATCGCTATGGGCGTAATACACCTCACCAAACCCACCGCGATGAATTCCGCGCTGGATCGTAAAGCCCGCCAGCGGCTGAGCTCCAGGCTGGTGAGTGAATCGCATGGGAGGATGTCCCGTTTGACGGGAAGGGGAGGTCGTCGCTGTCATTCGCTTGGCTTCAATCCATCGAGACGGACATCAGACCCGATGCGGCGACTCGACCACCGCATTGTACGCTGCCCCAAGACTATCGAAAGGCCCTGCGAAAAATCACCTGGGCACGATTAATTGATCGCACCCAGGTGAACTCAAGTTCTTAACGCTCAGCGACATTCGTCGCGTCGGCTGGCTGGGCGAAGTAGGCTTCGATCTGACGATCCAAGTCCATTGGCACAGCAGGAGTTGCCTTTTCTACAGGGATCAGGCCGGTAAACTTCACTTCCGCATCCAAAACTCGCTGCTTCACATCGAGTTGCTTGTTGAGGTCTTCGATCAACTTGCGAGCGTGGCTCAGGTTGGAATCGTCAATGGCCAACTGGCTGACCGCTTCCGCCGCTTTGACGGTATGCAGGCGAGCCTGGAGTTGTTCGAGCTTCACTTCCAATTCCTTCTTCGCCGACATCAGTCCGTCGAGCTTCTCGCGGTTGGCGGTCAAGGTTTGCTCACGAGCGGCCAGGATTTTTTGATCGGCCGTCAGCAATTCTTCCGCAGCCTTGTAACGCTCGAAACGGGTCGCCAGATCACGCTTCACGTCACCGGTCGAATATTTATGGCTGGCGTAGGTGAAGGTGCTCTTACCGCTGCCCAGATCCGTTTTCAGCGCGAAGATGGCGTCCTTCTGCTTGGCGAGATCCCCTTCCTTGCGGTTCAAAGCCACGGACATATGTTCGATGTCAACTTGTTGTTCGGCAATGACATGCATGCATTGACGAATATCGGGAACGAGCTGATCGACCAGCGTGCGAGCTCGTTCGATTTCGAATTCCACGGGGACTTCGGCTCGGACGGCGCTTTGGACGTTACGGCAACCCGCCCGGACGTAGCTAACCGCTTCGCGTCCGAAGACAAACGTCATCAATCCGACACCGATAGCGCTTCCAATTATGATTTTCTTGAGCATTGCAGCGACCTCCCTAACCGAAGAACTGTTCGCGGCTCGGCTCAACTCGTCCGGTCGCGTCGTCCTGGTTATTCGCTGCTCGTCGCGAAATCTTGGAAAGAATTATTCTTTTTTCTGCAATTGCTCACGCATCCAGCCTGGCCGATCTGTTGTCAGGCCTTCGACGCCGGCATTTATCATCTGGCGAGCAAGAGCGGGATCATTGACGGTCCAGACCGCCAGTTTCAGGCCGGCCTCGCGAATTCTCGATGCGTAGCCGCGATCGATCGATTCGTGAGCGGACAGATCAAGGCCGTCTACTTTTGCTTCCTTGGCACCACGAATCAGCTCTTCGACGGGCGGGGATTGTTTGCCTGTTTTTGTGTTCGGCTTGATGTCGACAATCCAGTAGACCTGCAAATCCGGAAACATCTGCTTGGCATCGGCCATCGTCTTCGCAGAAAATCCGATCAGGGCAGTCTGTGCGATCGGACGGTTGGCGGCCGCCAGTTCGCGTTTCAATTCGGGCAGAATCGCGGAGTCACTTTTGATTTCGATGAATAGGCGTTTCCCCTCGGGGATCGAAGCCAGCACATCTTTGAAGAGCGGGATGCGTGTCCCTTCCCAGTTGGTTGCTTTCCATCTCCCCACGTCCAGGTGGCGAAGTTCTTCAAATGACTGCTCGGCGACGGGGCGATCCACGCCCGCCAACCGCTTGGTATCCTTATCGTGAATCACCACGATCTTGCCATCTTTCGACAGCATGATGTCCAACTCGACCGCATCGGCATTCTGTTTCCAGCCGAGTTGAAATGATTCGAGTGTGTTCTCGGGGGCATCATGCGACGCGCCGCGGTGAGCGATGATTTCCACGTCGATCATTTCAGCGGCACTCACAGGAGTCAGCCTTAAGAAAACATTCAGTAGACAGAAGACCGTAGCAACGGATGCATACTTTCGGGCCGGATGCTGATTCATCAGTGCGATACTTTCAGGTTCAAATGAGCCATAAAATTGCTTTGCCAACAAACCTGAATGGTGCCAAATCGATCGTCGTTATTTCCATGCCCTGCGGAAAAATTCCACAAAATTTCGCCACATAATTCGTTCGACATCGTCCGTCGAATAACCACGCGCAGCGAGGAGGTCAGCCATCTTCCCGAGGTCTGCAATCGTATCCAAGTCGGAAGGAGACTGTTCCTTGCCGAAGCCCCCGTCCAGGTCGGTGCCCATCCCGCAGTGATTAGCGTTTCCGGCTAACTGACAA
>CBIHQO010000208.1:0-9123 GCA_966211735.1 uncultured Schlesneria sp. | reverse complement strand
CGATTTCCGCCGGGCTCGCCCCGGTCGGGATCACAACTGACCAGCTACAACCCGAGTCTTCCTCATCGCCTTCTGCTCTCCGTACCGGTTCATCCGGACGGAAGCAACGACTTACCAGCTGCTGCTTTGGTTATGGCCCACCTCGCCTTGCCAATCGCCCGCTTTCAGGCGTGTGCGTTCACTCGTCGCCCCCTGGCGTTGTTGGGCTGATCAGATGCCCTGATATCTCTGGATGGTCTCTCTGAGTTCCTCGCTGAATTCGGCAAATTCCTCATCAGTGATCAGGCCAGAAGTCCTCATCAGTGTCACTGTGTATAGAGCAGTCGACCGGCGCATGTCATCGAAGATCTCCGCCATCTTTTTGTCCTGATCGTGGATCAACCTGAAGAGTTGCGAATACCGTTCATGAGCCGTCGCCGCCGCGTCGGAACACGTGGCTTGAACATCCGACAGGACGCGTTGACAGAACCGATCGAGCGCAATCGGCTGCAGGCGACGCAGCAGCTTCCAGTCTGATTCTCTAATGTGATTCATCGATCTGATCTTCAAAGCCGAATGACCAAAGTGACTTGCTCGCGATCAATGACGGGCTGCCTATCAACACACTTACACTTTGAGCCACCAGCGAATGCGAGTCAAGTTGATGAATCTGCATGACCCCGAACGTCGACGATTACCCCACTGTCGTTACCACCATCCGGATGAACCGGACCGGAGAGCAGACTGAAACGTGATTGCCCATGGCGATCAGTTGTCGGTTCGGCTGGAACAGTTCCAACGGAAACCAGGAATCAACACGCTGATAGCCTCACTCGCAACACGACTCAGATTCTAACAGCAGCCCGATTTCCGCCGGGCTCGCCCCGGTCGGGATCACAACTGACCAGCTACAACCCGACTCCTTATATGAACTTTTTTTGCTCTCCGTGCCGGCTCGCCCGGACGGAAGCAACGACTCGCCAGCGACAGCAGGCAGACAGCACGAATGTCAGGTGCTTTTCAGTCCGTCCCTTGCATGTGAGTGGTCTCCTACTGCCTCTTTCGCATCGCCGGCTGGAGCGTTTCGCGAAGGTCCATTGTGGTACCAGGCCGGTGCGCGAGAGGGCCCCACACGGCATGTTGCCGCGCAGCGCGTTCGACTTTTCGTGACTGCATCTGAAATCACTCCAAGCACCTTGTTATCGGTTGCGTAAGGATGCTTTCCCTGTATTGACTTGCGGAAATCATCGGCCTGTAATGACTTCGTGATGTGCAGTTTCGTGTCTCTGTGCGGCAATGCGATTCAGTTCTTGCATTCTGACGCTTAAGGAGTAGCCATGCTTTTCGGCCGCTTAGCTCGTTGGGTGCCGGCGCTCGCCACAGCGGCGACGCTGATGGTGACTTTTGCGTGTTGCTGGCTGGTCGTGAGCTCAGTGCAGCCATCGGTCTTGGTCGCCGATCAGCCCAAGGCAAAACCGAGAGCGGCTAAGCCCGTTAAGGCCAAGCCCATCACGACTGCAAACAGTCCAGGTAAGAAGAAGGCCGCACACGGGCCGCTGGATCCGCCCGAACCGCCGGTCGTTTTGCCGACGAAAAAGGTGAAGCTGACGGAGGGGGTCGAAGTGGAAATGGAGGAGTACGGTGAAACGTACCTGGGGTACGACTTCCGTGAGCCGGTTCTGGCGGATGACTGGCAGCGTCAGGACTCCAAAGACAGCAGCAAAGGGTTCCGTAAGACCGATCCGGCGATTGAGACTGTCATTGACTATCGTGAATCGTCCGTACTGCGGGTTGACCACGGAATCAATGGATTCACGGTGGATCCTGTCCATCAGAAGTTGTACTGGACCGATCGCAAAAACCAAAACAATGGTGGGCAGGTCTATCAGGCGAACTGCGACGGTAGCGGCTTGAAGGTGCTGGTTCGTGACCTGGCGGCACCAATGTCTGTGGCGATTGACAGCACTCACGGCAAGCTCTACTTCGCAACGTTCCATGACATTCATCGGGTCGATGTCGAGACCTTGAAGGTTGACCACATCATGGGAGGATTGGACTGTCCGGGGGGGATTGCCGTTGATCCAGATCGCGGCTATGTCTACGTAGTGACCGAAGTTGCTTCGCGTCCCTGGCGAATTTTTCGCTGTCGGCTGGATGGTTCCGAACGGATGGTCCTCATGGAGGATGCCGGAGGTCCGGAACTCACGCTGGACCCCGTCCATCAAATGCTTTATTGGATCGATACCAACAACAAGCTTCGTCGTAGTGATGTCGACGGTAAACACCAGCAGATCATTGTTGACCGCACGCGCGATTTCGTGCTTGGCCATATCCGAGGACTGGCGATTGACCCTGCGGCGGGTAAGCTTTACCTCGATGACGAGCCTTACGGAATCATTCGCCGAGTCAACCTGGATGGAAGTCAATTCGAACAATTGATAATTGGCAGCAATCGCGCTGACGGAGTGGGAGTGGACCCGGCACAGGGTTATGTCTATTGGGTTGATAATATCTTTGTTGGAGGAACGAGCGTATACAATCGCATTCGACGAATTCGGAATCCTCCGTATCCGAAGTCTGTCGAGAAACCTGCCCCTCCCTTGATCACAAGCTGGAAGCCATCCTCGGTGAAGGCTGGCGATACGCTGCAAGTCTCTGGGCGTTTTTTTGGAGGAACGGTCGAAGCAGCGGTCGTGGGGGTCGGGACTGGTGAATATGCGAATGCCCGATTTCAGGTTGACTCAAACGAATCGCTGTCGGTGGTCATCCCTGAACTCAAGCAGTCCTGTCGCGAGTTTGCGATCGTCGTCCGCACTCCCGGGGGTGTGACCACCACAATTCCCAAGTCGAGCCTGACGTACGACCGAAAGACATCGCATAGCGATCGGGAACGGTTCGATGCGTGGGCGAAGAATCAGAAGTTTACGATCGTCGTCAACCCTGGCTGCGCCGTAACCGATGTGGAGAGGTCAATTATCTATGTCACTCGTCTGGGTACGGTCTCCGTTCGCGGTGAAGGGCAAAACACCATCTTTCTTAAGAACAGCGCAAGCACCACTGGATTGACTCTCGATAGGTGCGTTGTTTTTCATGAGCCGTTCGCAAATATCAATGCACTTGAGAAAGTGCCGATCGACACTCGTCGCTGTTCCGTATCAGCAATTCGACCATGTCTCGTGGACTCACTGCCAGCATTGATTCGTTGATTTGGCGCTCGGGTTTCATGAAATACCAATAAAAAGGGGTTGCTCGGGGCTTGTCAGACGATTTCTTGCCAGGAAAAAGTAGATGATCGTAAGTTGCAAATCTCTGATCCTGCGACCGGAAATGGTGGCAAGGCTCTGAACGACAATTTCAAAGAAATCCAGTATCGGCAGCCCAAGTGCGACTACAGCATGCGGCAGGGTGGCCGGGGCTGGAGCGTTTCGCGAAGCCCTGGTTTGTTCACGCGGCGCTTGCGATCAAGGTCGATTGACCATCGACCGGGGCTTCCCGTTGTTCCAGCCTGGTCCAGCCCAGGCCACCCTGCCGCCTAACTAACGCTCGAGGTAACTTGCCAATGGTCACGTCAATAATGTGAACCACCCGAGATCGCGGGTCAAGGTGATTTCGTTCGGCGTTACGGCCTGACTTCTCGAACGATGGAACGCGAATGACCACTGAATCGAAATATCAGCTCGATGCTCTTGGCCCTCGCAGGTTCCCAATCGCTGCGTGTCGATAGCTGCCACTATTCAACCACGGAGGGAAGACCGCTCGCCATCAGAGTAGGACTCTCGCTAATAGTCAAACCACATGCCGGCACCCATGGAGCTCTGGGATTGGCCGGCAAGTTCCCATTGCACCGCGGGGCCTTTGTAGTATTGCACGCCGAATCGCCAAAGATGATTGGTGTAGCCTCGCCATTGCCATCCCGCCTGCGCCGTCACGCTGGTGATCCAGCCGAAGTCCTGGCGAGTGTGGCCGTTGATGGCGGCGAACGGGGCTCCGCGGAACCCAAAAATCATCGGCGTGTATTGCAGTCCATATTGGAACTCCAAAGGTTCGGCTCCGCATTCATGGTTTGCTGCGTAGGCGACTTCCGCATAGGCCTGAGCATCAGGCGTCAGAAAGCGCGTCCAACCCACAATGAACGAATCGCGGACATAGTTCAGCCGGTCATACCCGGGATTCCGCAGCAAAAACTCATCGCCGATGTGTGAACTCAAGTGGTAATAACCTGCCTTGTACGCGTTCGGGCCATACCGCCACGTTGACAGGAAACCCGCTCGGAAGTCGGCCGCCTCAAGGTCATCGTTGTGACCCATGTCGACGCGTGGCATGGCAGCCCCTTCCAAGTCCAACTGCCATCCTTCTGGATTGATGGCACTTCGATTCCCGTAGCGCAATAGACCGACGTGTCCACCCAGCGTGTTCTCCCACAGGACGCCCTGCCGTCCTTTGATCGATGTCCACACCGATGCCATTCGCGATTCTTTCTCGCCAGCAAGATAGGCCTTGTACATGAGGCCAGCGGGCAGGACTTGCCAGACATGCTCTCCGTTTGCTTCTGGATCCAAAAAGACTTCGCCGTCATCTTGATAAACGACTTCTGCGGGCTCTTGGAACTGGGCCAACCTCAGTCGGGATGTGCCAGACGCACTCGGGATTTCGTCAGCGGTTTCGGCAAAGCCAACTTGAGAAATGATTCCTTGCCTTTTCGCAGGGTAGTCCCGTCCTGGTCCATCCGATTGCTGGCCTGGTCTCCGCTGCAGGTTGCCGTCCTGATCAATCTGGACCTGAAAACCAAACGCCGGCACCGCGTATTCGTCGGGAACGCTGGCATGCGAATCATCCTCTGCGAAGCCGATCATTCCGATGGCAAGGAAACAGCAGCTCGTCCAGCAAATCACGATTGTTACTCCGACCTGCGAAGATGGCCCATACTGGCAATAACCTATCGACCGCTTTTGTCGATTATGCAGGGGCTGCTGGTCGTACCATTCACGATTGTAAGCCGTGCCTGCGCTGGATCTACCGCACATAGCGGATACTCCGCTTGCGCGAGCCGGGCAATTTATGACGACACGAAACAGGCCGACGACCGTCACTCCGTCTCTGGACTGCGAGTGGTCTCCAGCAGTTTATTTCGCAGTTCGATTTCGCGCCTGATTTCCTTCGCACCGTCGGCATTACCGACCAAAGGACCAATAATCCAGACCACTTGAAACCAGATCAGCACGGCCATAGTGGCGAGGCCCGTCACCTTGGCCCGTGGAGTTAGCCTCTCGGAGTAGACACCGCAAATGAGCAGCGTCGCGAAGGGGCACGCCACCAGTCCCAGCAATGCGAGAAGGATGATGAGTTCACCCGGAGTTCCGCCGCGCGGTCTGGCGACATTCGAATGCCGACCATTGAACTCCTGCAGAATCATGCCGACGCAGACCAGGATCGCCAACACATGCAAATAGAACGTCCAGCGCAGAATCTCTTCAGGCTCAGATCGTTTCGCCTCAGTCCTCGATGACCTGACGCTCAGGTCGGAAGCATCCGTTGCGTCGATTTCCCTTTGGTCGGACGACATCTGGTGCGCCTCCTCCGCCCGAGCGACCGAGAACTTGCCTGCGATCAATTGCGACCTTCCAGCCAACGCACCAGCACTTTGCACCGCTAGCAACTGCGAGTCAATTTGTCCGCCTCTTTGGCAATCGTACGGCATACGAATGAATTCATGCGTCCACGGCATCATGCGAGATCGCGATCTGTCACAAAACACACACTTTTTTGAGGAAAACTGCCAAAAACAGGGTCGTTTTGTCCCCCATCGTCAAAAATTGTCCGTGGGTGTCAAAAACTGTCAGTCGACACACATCGATCTGAGCGTCCGATGAAGCCCAGACCACGAGGCCGGCCGACTTTTCCTCGACAAACTGTCAAAGTCTCGCAATTACGATCTAGCTTCGCGCACGAAGGAATGGCATAACGGACGAGGCAGAGAAACCCGATTTCCCGTGGACCGTAACCAACGGCCACACCTGTTGACCCCTGAAAATCAGCGGTCAACGCGTGTGGCCGTTTTTCGTAGGAGGCAGATCGATGTGTCAGTGTCACACTGTCAATTCTCAAAATCTCGCTAGACATCTCGCTGACAAAATCGGTACCCCCCCAAAACACTGCCATGGACTGACAAATTCTGCCATTTCGTAAGGTTCGCGGTTGAGGTTGTGTCACACCGCGCGATTCCCCGTAGCCAATCTCACCAAGAGATTGGGTCGAAGTCGATGTGCCAACAAACTCCAACGACAACCGCCCGAGGTCTTGGCGACCTCACCTACAAAATCACCGAGGTTCCGTCAGTTGTGTCATGCACGGTCCGTTCCTTAGCCCTTGGCCCTCGGCCACCCCCCCCAACCAATCCAACCGACAAGTTTGATGCGTCATGCAGAACAACGACTTACAGCGATTTGGCTGCCGAATTGATGTCCATCCTTGATCCCACGCCTGCCAGACTTCATTCTATGGCCGCGCGTGGCCATAGGTTCGCCGCGTCCGTTTCATTCGACCGCAGAAAGTATGACGAAAATGGTGGAAGTCTGTCCGTTTCGTGGCTGGCGTTACGATGTCGCTCAAGTGGGGGATCTGTCGGACGTCATTACCCCTCCGTATGACGTGATCGACGAAAAGCAGCAGGACGATCTCTTTAAGAAGCATCCCTGCAACTTCATTCGCCTCGAACTGAACCGGGAAGAGCCCGGCGATACCTCCGAAACGAAGTACGAGCGTGCGGCCAACTTCTGGAAGCATTGGCGACTGGACGGCATCCTGCGCCAGGAGCATGAAGACGCCCTGTACGTCTACTCCCAGGAATTCGAGTGGGAAGGCAAGAAGTACGTCCGCAGCGGCGTCCTCGGCCGAGTCCGCCTCGAAGAGTTCGGCACCGGCAACGTCTTCCCGCACGAGCAGACTCTGTCCGGCCCCAAGGCCGATCGACTGAAGCTGATCAAGGCGACGAACGCGAATCTGTCGCCGATCTTCGGTCTGTATCCCGACGAAAACGCGTCGGTGCAGCAGAAACTGGACGACGCGTGCCTCAAGCTGACTCCGAACGTCGCCACCGACCACCTGGGTGTGATCCACAAGGTGTGGGTTGTCACCGATCACAACGTGATCAATCAGGTGAAGGCCGGCCTGCGAGACAAGCCCGTTTTCATCGCCGACGGTCATCATCGCTACGAAACAGCCTTGAATTATCGTCGAGAATTGCAGGCCGCGGGCAAGCTGACCGATGACATGGCCGCTCCGAACTTCGTCCTGATGATGTTTGTCGGGATGCAAGATCCGGGACTGCAGATCCTCCCCACACACCGCTTGGTTTCAGGTCTGCCAAACATCACAACGGCCGAACTGCAGAAGTGCCTGTCACAACATTGCGAAGTCGAAGTCATCGGAACCGGCGACAAAGCGGCTCAGGAAACCTGGGACATGATCGAAGCCGACGGCGGCCAGAGTGTCTTCGGTTTCGGCACCGCGGCAGATAACACCTGGATTCTGGCTCGAGTCACCGATGCCAGCCCCATGGCGAAGCTCGCTTCCGAACACAGCGCTGCCTGGCAGTCGTTGGGCGTCAGCTTGCTCCACAAACTGTTGCTGGACGAGCTGATTTTCAAGCAATTCGGTGGCGAACCGAAGTTCCAATACGTGCATCGGTTGGACGAAACCACGTCGGCTCTGAATGCCAAAACGCATCAACTCGGCTGTCTGGTGGCACCAGCTACGATCGAACACGTCCGCGAGATCGCCGCGGGTCGCGAAACGATGCCTCCGAAGAGCACCTATTTCTATCCGAAGCTGCTGTCCGGTTTGGTCGTGCATTCGCTGACGTAGTGCTGGACGGGGATTCGCAGCCGGTTTTTGATGGCAGGAGACAGGTGAATGGTCGATGTGCCTGCGGGAAAACGGCTGTGGAAATGCCCTGATTGCGGGCGTGAAGTCCTGCTGTCGGTAACACAGCTTGATCCGCTCGCGTGCGAGGAATGCCTGGCTAAGCTTAAGGGGAACCGGTCGCCGAGTGCGGCGGCTGGGGCTCCTTTAGCGTTGCCGGGCCTTCCCCTCTTGCTGGGCATCGGCGGTGGATTGCTGGTCATTGGCCTGATCGTTGGGTTTGTGGCCGGGCGAATGTCTGTGCCGCCCCCACCCTTTGTGAGGCCGACTCGGCCTGCGGGTGAGACCAGGTCAACGGAACCAACTTCGCCGGACGCACCTGTCGACGACGATGGCCCCGACGAGGCAACTCGGCCTGGTGCCAACTACAAGTGGGTCCGCGGCTACACGCGAAAGGACGGCGTCAAAGTGAAGGGGCATTGGTCGAAGAAGTAGTGATTTCCCCGCCGTTGGCTCGATGACTTGGCAAACGTGACTGTCGTCAGCCGCAACGATATACTGAGTTTCCCGTCGACAAAAATTCCGTCACCTTTGGCAACGACACCTGATAACCAACGGCAGTTGTAGCTGTTAATGATTGTCGCCA
The DNA here is from genome assembly GCA_966211735.1 of uncultured Schlesneria sp. Classification (GTDB taxonomy): domain Bacteria; phylum Planctomycetota; class Planctomycetia; order Planctomycetales; family Planctomycetaceae; genus Schlesneria. The sequence goes on along the minus strand of CBIHQO010000208.1, from coordinate 638 downwards.
AAGGTGTTAAAGCAGGATTTGTATAAATGGCAGGATTGGAAATTGCACCCGGTCAGACTCGGGTGGGCTGGATCGGTACTGGCGTGATGGGGTCCAGCATGGTGGGCCATCTGATGACCGCCGGGTACTCCGCGACTGTCTACACACGATCCAAAGAGAAGGCTGAGCCGCTGGTTGCTCGCGGCGCGAAGTGGGCCGCGTCCCCCAAAGCCGTCGCCGAACAATCCGATGTGATCTTCTCGATCGTCGGGTTTCCCAGCGATGTCCGCGAGGTGATGCTCGGGACCAACGGGGCGCTCGCTGGTTCGAAGGCCGGGAATGTCCTGATCGACATGACGACCAGCGAACCATCGCTGGCGGTCGAGATTTACGAAGCCGCGAAATCGAAAGGTGTCGCCAGTGTTGACGCACCCGTCTCCGGCGGCGACATCGGTGCGAAGAATGCTGCTCTGTCGATCATGATCGGCGGCGATAAAGACATCGTTGAATCGCTGCAACCGCTCTTTTCGGCCATGGGGAAAACGATCGTCTATCAAGGTGGCGCGGGCGCTGGGCAACACACCAAGATGGCCAATCAGATCCTGATCGCGACCAACATGATCGGCGTCTGTGAGTCCTTGCTGTACGGGTACAAGGCG
>CBIHQO010000207.1:0-9163 GCA_966211735.1 uncultured Schlesneria sp. | reverse complement strand
CGATCTGGCCGGGGCGGTCGCTGAAGCGCAAGAGAAAACCAAACCGTTCTTGAAAGAGCCTTATTCTGCCGAATGGAGTGGTGAGTTCCAGGAAATGCAGGAGGCCGTCCATCGCCTGATGATCGCTTCGACACTCGCCATGATCCTGATCGTGGTGCTGCTCTATCTGGCCCTCCGGTCGCTGCTGGACGCTGCTGTTGTCTTGTCCAACGTGCGGGTGATGTGCAGGGGCGGGATCTGGGCGTTACTGCTGTCGGGGGTCAACTTCAACATCTCGGCCGGCGTCGGATTCATCTCGGTGCTGGGTGTCGGAATCATGAATGGACTGCTGCTGATTGCCCGCTTCAATGCCGCTCGCTCCCACGATGTGCCCCTGGTCGAAGCCTTGGTGGATGGTGTGGATAAGCTGATCCGTCCACTGACGATGACCGCTCTCGCCGCGATTTTTGGATTGCTGCCGGCGGCGATCTCAACGCAGATTGGATCCGAAACTCAACGACCATTGGCGATCGTGGTTGTTGGCGGGATGACGATGACACTGCTGCTCATCAACCTGCTGCCTGTGCTGTACAGCTTCTATGGCAATCGTCAGCCACCCGAAGTCGCTGGGATGGGGCACTGATTGGCCACATGCTTCCAGACAGATGACTGGGAGGGCGAAGTCGCAGGATTGTCACTCAAGCGGATCAAGGAAACTGATCCATTTGCAACAGCCCTGCGATGACGGCGGCGGCTCGGAGACGGTTCTCCAAAGCCGACACATAGTCCAGATTGGCCTCGAACACGGACCGCTGGGTTTGTAGTAATCGAGTAATATCGAACTGGCCTCTGGCGTAGGCCTTTTGGACCAATTCGAGAGTGCGCATGGCGTCGGGAAGGATTCCCTCTTCGAGGCTTTTCACAGTCACTTCCGCGATCTGATAGTTCTGCAGAGCCTCCACCAATTGTTTGGTCAAATCCAACTGGACTGACTCGCGATTGGCGTGGGCGCGGAAGATGGCTGCCTGTGCCGCCGCGATGTTCCCCTGGTTTCGATCCCAGATCGGGACATCGATGTAGACACCCACCAATCCCTGGGTGTTATTGGTGGCATACTGGTATTGAAAGCCCCCCTGAACTGTGAGATCGGGGATCGGTTGCACTTCGGCTCGTCGAAGTAAGAACTGCGTCCGGCTGATGTCGAGCATGGCAATTTGAACGGCAGAATTGCCAGTCACAATCTGCACGAGTGATTGCTCGGAATCAAATTGTTGCAGCGGAACTGACAGGCTCCCCGAGACGGAGGCAATCGTCAGATCTGTGACGCCCATCGTCGCCGCCAATTGTCGTTTTTGGGCCCGTACGGCGATCTCGTTAGATCGCAAGGCAAGTTCGGCGCGACGGCGCTCGACACGCAGCAGCAACACATCTGTTTCGCTGACTTGCTCGGCCTTGAACAGATTCGTTCCGGTCTTCTCTGATTGCTCGGCAAGCAGCAGCAGCTTTTCCGACAACGATTGCCGGCGTTGGGCCGCCAGCGTGGTAAAGAACTCCTGTCGTACCTGTGTGAGAACTTCATACCGAGCGCGCACTCGATTCCATTCAGCTTGGCGTGCGGCTTCGGTCGCGGCGGCTTGATCTAATTTCAACTTACCGGCGGTCACGATTCGTTGCGTTAAACCGGTGGTCAGAATCGTGGTTTTTTGAGGGCCGATCGTCTGAGGGTTACCGCTGTCGATACGCGGATTGGGATAGAGGCCGGCCTGGAGCGCATCGCCGCGAGCTTCATCAATCTGGAAGCTGGCTTCGGCCAGGCGCGGGTGGCGCATCTGGGCCCAGGCGATGCACTCGTCGAGCGTCATGCCCGGTATCGTTTCGTCCGGAGCGGGCGGAACTTCATCGCCCCATGAAAAAGACGAGGTTCCGATGACAATGAGAATGATGAACCAACGCATTGAACGGATTCCTCCCTGAATCGCTGTCCTTAACTACTGTAGGGGTCGGATCAATTCCGCCGCCGGCTGAATGTTCGTTGCGTCGCTTGTTCCGACCCATAGATTCGGACATTCCCGTACCACCGGATCAAATCCGCAGCTGGTCACTTCGTATCAGTGGCATTGTCGCTACAACCGTCACCACAAGATTTTCCGCTAACAGAATCGCAAGTCTCATCCGTAACCTAACGCCGTCAGTCGCCGGGAGTGAACGTCTTGGCAGCAATTCACCGCTCAGAATGTTAAAAGTGATGGGTGACTCGATCGGCCCAGCCGGGGTACGACGATCAGTCTGTGACCACGACAGATCTTCTAGCGGAGGGTTCGGAATGCGACATCGATTGGCACTTGCCCTGTTGTTCGTCGGCCTGTGTAGTCCACAAGCTCCGGCGCAGACGGTTTGGCCCACGGAGGATTGGGAAGTTGCCTCGCCCGCCAGTCAGGGATTGGACGCCGCGGCCCTGGAAAATGCCAAGGCCTGGCTGGAGTTGCACAACAGCAAATCGGGGGTTGTCATCCGCCACGGTCGCATCGTAAGCGAGTGGTATTTTGGCGGGGCCGACCAAAAGTCAAAGTTTGCCGCCTATTCCACGACGAAGTCTCTGTCGAGTATGGCGACCGGCCTGGCGATCGCCGACAGTAAACTGGCACTGGATCAAATGGTCGGGAAGTACCTTCCTGATGCCAGCCCGGAATCGAAACGGACCATCACCGTGAAGCAGTTGCTGAGCATGACTTCTGGAGTTCACAACGAGTCGAAGATTGGGCAGCGCCAGGACCTGTTCAGCTATGCGATGCAGATGGCTCCGATGGACCATGAGCCGGGTGCGAAGTGGGACTACAACAACACTGGACTGGCACTGCTAAGTCCCGTCTTTAAGAAGGCGACTGGTCGCCAGATCGACGAAGTCCTGAACGAGCGGGTCTTTCTGCCGATTGGCATTACTTCCAGCGATTGGACATGGGAACGGCGCGAAGAGTTGTCGCTACCATATTCGGGCTGGCATACGAATGCCCGTTCATTGGGTCGGGTGGGTCTACTGGTATTGCACGAAGGAAAATGGAATGACAAGCAACTCGTGCCAGCCGCGTGGCTGAAAGAATCGACCGGCCCCTCGCAAGAGCTGAACAAGTCGTATGGTTACCTCTGGTGGAACAACACCACGAACAAGTGGCCCCATGTTCCGAAAGATGCCTTTGCGGCGCTGGGCCACTTGGACAACAACATCCTGGTTGTTCCGAGCCTGGATCTGGTTGTCATCCGGCAATCGGACCTTCCACCGGGCCAAGGTCACAATATTGCCGAGTACTACCGCCTGGTGTGCGACGCCGTCAAGAAGTAGGCAACTTGTCTCACTTCGCAAAAAGCGAAGAAACGCAGAAATCCCGCGAACTTATTTGCGTTCTCGCGCATCTGTATTGCGACGGTCATTCAATCAGCAGAACAGGTCGCAACGACGACCAATCCTTCAGCAAAGTCTCGCAGATCATGTTGTTTTCACAGTCGATGTCCCGCAGCGAATTAAAGGGTGTGCTTGCCCGATCAGCAAGTCGTCTCGCCGCGCGATCTGCATTGTCTCTCTCCCGGAATCAACAAGCCGGGAATCAGGGAGCAACCAGTTCGCAGAGCGCGAAGTCCCTCTATCGTCTGCGCACGTGACATCGGCCAAAAGCCAAACGGAAGCTTGAAAAAGCCCGGTGTCACGCAAAGGACACCGGGCTTTTTTCGTTATCACACGTTAACGATTCAGCATTTTCATTCGAGAAACAACGCCGGGATCAAGGTGTTAGCGGCAGCATACTCGGCTCTTAACCGAGCAGGTGACGGTTCGAGTCCGTCTGGTCCCAATCGAAATCAACTATTGCGGTGGAGTCCGTGTTGGTACGGGCAGGCGGCTGTTAACCGCCCTATCACAGGTTCGATTCCTGTCGCCGCAGCTTGATGGTGTTTGTCATCGGATTGAGGCGATCAATTCGTCTACCAGCCGGGAATGGGGAGTGCATGTTTGCTCGCCGCAATTCGAAGTCGTCTCGCGAGAAATGGTGCCACGATGCTTAGTTCATGCGGTATTCCTGCAACTTCGTAACAGATGGTGAGTCCGGCCCATGTCGCTTGCACCGAAGTCATCTCGGTCCAAGCGAGTGTGGTGTCACGCAAGAAGGGGGTTTGGATAGTGATGCCCTGCTCAGTCACAACAAGTCGTCCTAGCGGCCAATCGGCTCGTTTGATCACGGGGACAATCCACCCTGTTCCCGACGAAAGATCAAAACCGACACGAGCAATCAATAGTTCGTTCATTGTTCGACCTGCAACAAGTTCCTTCCTATCAATCAGTACGCAATCGGTGTGAATGTGGATCACGAGCGAATATGGAAGTCATCCGGCTGGATCAGGAACCTGCCTCGAAAGCAGGTGCGAGCACGCTCGTTGTGGGTTCGAGTCCCACGGCTTCCGTTGCATTCCAATCGCAGCGCAGTTGGGACGCAGAGAGTAAAGAGTAGAGAGAGATGCGTGCCCTTGGCCGAGTGGCAGAGGTGCCAGACTTCCAATCTGGACAGGCGGGTTCGATTCCCGCAGGGCACTTTCGATGCGGGGTAGTTTCTGCTGGTAGAAATCCGTGGCTTTGAACCACGAGTCCGCTGGTTCGATTCCAGCCCCCGCAATTGTTTGGGAAGCCATCCGACCGGATGAGGAACCTGTCTTGAAAACAGGCGGCGAGCAACACTCGTTTGTGGGTTCGAGTCCCACGGCTTCCGTTCTTCCGTGGCAATACGGAAGTCGAGGGCTCATGGTCCAATAGGAAGATCTCGGTCTTGCACACCGAGGATTCGGGTGCAAGTCCCGATGAGTCCACTACGGTCTGCGCTGCAGAGAAAGCGGGCGTGCCCAGGTATGCCAACGGATGAGCAACTCGTCTTAAACACGAGTGTCTGCGGGTTCGAATCCCGCCTTGGGCAGATGAAGAATGAAACAACGCGTCGGCTGGGCATTGGCGTGCCTAAGTGGCTGTAACCCACCCGCCCCCAGGGGCATTGCAGGTTCAACTCCTGCCCGACGCACTGCGGCTTCGCCGCAGAAAGAGTAGATCGGAGACAGTAGAAAGTAGAGCAGAAGGAACGCAGCTGTTTCTTGTCCACTCTCTACTTTCTCCCGTCTACCCTCTCGCCCGCCCAAGAGGGCACGTCCGAGTACGCAAATGGAAAAGCGGCCAGGTCGAGAGCCTGGTGATTTTGTGGGTTCGACTCCCACCTTGGACATTGGATGAAGCGAATAGTGAGATTGGGTCTGTAGGTGTTCCGGAAGCATTCCGCTTTGGTAAGGCGGCAGACCGGGTTCGATTCCCGGACGGACCTTTGAATTTTGGGCTCATGGTCTAACGGCAAGACACCGCCCTGGCGTGGCGGAGGACCGGGTTCGACTCCCGGTGAGTCCACTGCGGCATTGCCGCTCGCCCGCGAATACGGGACTTGGAAGGTAGCCGGATACGGTTGGCCGGACCGCACTGCTAACGCGACTCCCCTTCATTGGGGATGAGGGTTCGAATCCCTCACCTTCCGCTGCCACCTTTGGCCTTGATGGTGAAACGGAGATCATTCCCCGCTTCGAACGGGGCGTTCCAGGTTCGAATCCTGGTTGAGGCATTACATGGGAATCAAGAGTGATGACGACGGAAGGGCCACCCGATGGGCGACGGGAACCGGTTGGAAGCCGGTCGAGCACTGGCAGTGCCTTGCGGGTTCAACTCCCGCCCCTTCCGCTATGAGCGTAGCTCGGCAGATGTTTAGGAAGGTTAAACGAACAACACCCAACATTGAGGCGTCCAACAAAAAAGAGAGCCACAGGTTTTCGCTGTGACTCTCTTGGACTCTCTTACCTTAGCGACCGGTCGCCTTAGCGGCTGGCGGTCATGTGTTCGGCGGCCAGTTTTGGCAGCAGTTGCTGGACGAAGGCGATCGCTTCTTCCACTTGATCGGCCTGGATCAACACCAGGTCGCCAGGGTGCATGCGTCGCAACGTCATTTCGATCGCGATCATCTCGCCTCGAGTTTCGAAAACGCGGTGCGACTGCATCCGTTTGCCCAAGGCCAGGCCTTGTCGCATCAGGCTAATAACTTCGCCATCGGCTCGACCGCGTCGGCACTGGTCTTCGTAGAGGACCATTTCGTCGAAGCCGTTCGCGATCAATTCGGCCTGGTGGATAATATCTTCATCACGGCGATCGCCGGCGGCGGTGTAGACAATGAGTCGTCGTTCGTGCGGCATTTTGTCGAAGGCTTCGCACAGGGCCACCAGCGCGGCTGAGTTGTGGCCGTAATCGATGACGATCGTCGAACCGCGGAACTGCACGACGTTGAATCGAGCAGGAACCTTTTGCGAGTCGTTGACGAACGTCTCCAGGGCGTGACGAATCACTTCGAATGGCACGCCGAGCGTCCAGGCAGCCGCTGCAGCCGCCATGGCATTTTCAACCTGGAAGCCGATCAGGCCGCCGAATGTCAGTGGGACCGAATCCAGCAGAGCAATACGAGCTTCCCACGATCCTTCCGAAGCCATAATGCAGTTGTTCTGCACGTAAACAACTTTCCCACCCTTGGCCCGATGAGCGGCCAGGATCGGGTTGTCGATGGACTTGGAGAAGTACAACACTTTACCAGGGCAGTACTCGGCCATCGCGGCGGTCAATGGATCGTCGGCATTCAGGACCGCATGTCCCGTCGGAGCCACCGCTTCGACGCAGACTCGTTTCACACGAGCGAGCTGTTCGACGGTATCAATCCCGTTCAGGCCCAAATGGTCACCATCGGCAATATTCGTAACGACCGCAGCGTTGCACAGGTCAAAGCCCAGGCCTTCGCGAAGGATCCCACCGCGAGCGGTTTCGAGCACAGCCGCTTCGACCACAGGATTGGCCAGCACGGTGCGGGCACTCTTTGGTCCGCTGCAATCGCCGGTATCGATTCGGCGGTCATCGATATAAACCCCATCGGTGCAGGTCATACCGACGCGTTTACCAGTGCTCCGCAGGATGTGAGCCATCAGGCGCGTTGTCGTTGTTTTCCCGTTCGTTCCGGTGACGGCCACGATTGGAATGCGGCCGTCGTCGCCTGGTTCGAACATGGTCCCGACGATTGCTTCGCCGACCGGACGACCTTTGCCGTAAGAGGGCTCCAAGTGCATCCGCAGGCCCGGAGCCGCGTTGATTTCGACGATCACACCCCCCTGTTGCTCCAAGGGGCGGCTGATATCCTGGCAGACCACGTCGACGCCGGCGATATCGAGTCCGACCATGCGGACACCTTCGACGACGCGAGCGGCCACTTCGGGGTGAACCAAATCGGTGACGTCCATCGCGGAGCCACCGGTACTCAGGTTCGCATTACGACGAATCAGGACAACCTGGCCAGCGGCAGGGATTGAATCGACGGTCAGGCCCTGCTCGGCCAGCACACCGCAGGCGATTTCGTCCAGGCGGAGTTTGCTGAGCGACGTGGCGTGATCTTCGCCCCGTCGAGGATCCTTGTTGGCTTCGTCTACCAACTGGCTGATAGAATGGCGACCGTCACCCATCACTTGGGGCGGTTCACGACGAGCGGCAGCGACCAGTTTGTAGCCGATGACCAGCAGCCGGTAGTCGGAGCCTGGAGCGAATCGCTCGCACAGGATCTCGCTGCCTTCTTCAATCGCAGCCTTGTAAGCAGCGACGACGCTTTCGCGGTTCGTCAGATTGACCGCGACTCCGCGACCTTGGTTACCGTCTTGCGGCTTGATGACAACCGGCAGCCCGATTTCCTGAGCAGCTTCCCAGGCGTCTTCGGCGCTCGTGACCGGGCGACCTTTGGGGACAGGAACCCCGATGGCAGCCAGCAAGTTTTTGGTCAGTTCTTTGTCTTGAACAATTGATTCGGCGACCGCAGAAGTTTTATCCGTCTCAGCGGCGAGGATTCGGTGCTGTTTAGAACCGTATCCAAGTTGAACCAAACTGCGATCATTTAGACGGCGCGCCGGAATTCCCGAGGCCCAAGCGGCACGGACGATTGAACCGGTGCTGGGGCCGAGGCGGATTTGCTGATCGAGGCTACGGATCTCAGCGATGCGAGGAGCAGGATCAAATGGCAGATCTCGAACCAGCGATTTCAGGAAATCAGCGGCGACGTCCAATGCCAAGCGACCAACAGGCTCTTCCCGGTACTCCGCCACGACGCGGTATTGTCCGGCGTCTTTCGTCTCGGCGACGCGGCCAACCGAGACCGTCGACCCGGCCTGGTTTTGCAACTCAATGGCAATGCGGACAAGGAGTTCCGCTAAAGCAAGGCCCGGATTGAAACTCCAGCCAGATTCCTCATTATCACCGAGCGGAGAGGATGATCCCGCCAGGAAAGTGGCCGCTCGTCGATGGATCGGCTCCATATCGAGAGCGGCGATTTCGATGTCAGAAACGTCGAGAACGGTCTCGAGAACCGTTTTCTGTGACCAAATATTCGGACCACGCAAAGCTCGCGTTTTGCCCAGTTCCATGATTCGCTTGTCTTTCGATTCCTGATTTTGGCCTGCTAAACTGACTCCGGCAGGCTCCATCGCCGCCGTCGCTCTCGTCGATTGCGGCATTAAGCCACAGTCAACGCATCCTAGATCGAGCACCTCAAACTTGGGGAGTCCTTCAGCAGGGCTTCTGGCCGACGGCGCGCACCGTCAATCACCAGTCTGATCACCACAACAGCAATCTGTATGCCGCATACAGATCACCCGCTTGAACCAGCGCCTCCGGCACTTGGATTGGCATTGGTCTTCAATGCCAATCGGGTTCAGGCCACACTCAATTCGTTGGGCTCCATCCCGACCAACGCTTGAATCTTCCGAATCGTCTTCGGAATCGATGCGGACTGAACAACCAGTACCTCACCTCGCCCCAAGTTACTCCAAGCTGTATCGACAGCCTGACCCCAGTCATGGATTTCCAGGACTTCTCGCACTCTTTTCGCTTCGCTCATCCCGGCTCGCAACTGTTGAATGACATCCCCGCGCGAGCGTCCGACGGGTTCGTCAATTTCGCAGAGTACGATTCGATCAAAAGCATCACCCAACAATAAACCCTGCCGTTGGATATCCGTATCGCGCCGATCTTCCTCAGCGGAATAAACAATGGACCGATGTCCCAGTGAAAAACCGTCCAACGCTTCAACAAGAGCCG
>CBIHQO010000206.1:0-9163 GCA_966211735.1 uncultured Schlesneria sp. | reverse complement strand
GACGTGCCTCGACAAGCTGTCGGATCGATTCGAACTGGGAGTGACATCGTTCTCGAATAACGTGCTCCCGACGACGATGGATGAATTGGCGAGCAAGTCGCCAGCGGGATCGATCACGGACTTGGCGACCGCGATCCCATCCAGCATTGAAGCCGGTTACGCCGGGGGCCAGATGATGTTGCTATTGAGTGACGGCAACCATAACGCTGGCGGAGGAACGCCGCGCGTGCTCGCGTCGGTCGCCTATGCCCGCGCAGCCAATACCCCCGTCTTTACGAAGACGTTCGGCACCGACGCGACCATTCACGACCTGGCGATCCGCATGCACGCCCCGCAGCAACTGTCTTTCGTGGGGCAGCCCGTTCCGGTCACGGCCCTCATCCGTCGTCGCGGCCGCGCCCCCGAATCGGTAACGGCGGTGCTGAAGCATGACGGTAAAGAAGTCAGTCGGCAACAGGTGCTGGTTCGTGGCGATGTCGAAGTGGAAGTTCGTTTTCAGGTCGAACAGGAGACGAAAGGACTTTATCGCTACGAAATCGCACTCGAACCCTTCGAAGGGGAAGTGACGACCGTCAACAACTATGGCACGTTCCTGCTGCGAGTAGTCGACGAACCGATTCGTGTGCTGTTGGTCGAAGGAAAGCCGTATTGGGATTCCAAGTTTCTGGCGCGTACGTTGTCGTCGGACCCTTCAATCGAACTGGTCAGCATCGTGCGCATGACCGAAGGGCGCTATCTCGAACGAACGCTGAAACGGATCCGACCGGATGCCAGGCAGCCCGCTGCGGCGACTCCCGAGAAGAAAGCGGATGTGAAGTCGATCGCTGAGATCCCCGTCACCGAATCGTGGCGCGTCGTCGCGAATGGTGCGGAAGTACTGTCCGATCCCAAGTCGATCGGTTCATTCCAGGTCCTGGTGCTCGGCCGCGACTCCGAATCGTTCCTCTCCGATCAGGCACTCATCAACCTGCGGGCCTGGGTGGCCAGCGACAGCGGGGCGCTGGTCTGTTACCGCGGGCAGCCGATGGCTCAGGTGAACGAACGTCTGGAAAAGATGCTTCCGGTTCAATGGCGAACATCACGAGAGTCTCGCTTCCGCATGACGCTGACCGACCGAGGTCGCGATCTGCGCTGGTTCGAACCGCAGGGCCAGGCATCTGGCGATGCCCTTCCCTATCTGCCGGCGCTGTCGGCCATGACCGCGACTGACGAACCCAAGCCGCTGGCCACAGTGCTGGCGGCGGTCTCCGGCGGCTCGGGCGAAGAAACACCGGTCGTGACCTATCAACCCTATGGAGGCGGACGAGTCGTTGTCGTCGAAGGGTCGGGGATGTGGCGCTGGGCGTTCCTGCCACCGGCCTACTCCGATCACGATTCCACCTACGCCAGTTTGTGGCAAAGCTTGCTGCGGTGGCTGGTGTCTCGGGCGGGCCTGCTCCCCGGGCAAGACATGGCTCTGCGGACTGATCAGGTCACATTCGCCACGAGCGAAGCTCCTTCCGCCACATTGCTGATCCGCAAAGAGGCCGCTCAGTCCCTGATCCCCAATATCGAATTGACTGGTGATGGAATTGAAGGGAAGCGAGTGATCGTCCCCGCAGCCGCTGGAGACGATCCCGGCGTCTTTCGAGTGGCTTTCGGAACACTCCCCGAAGGGAGGTACCAGGCCAGCATCGTCGGTCAGCCTGCCGACAAATCCGGTTCAACCGCCGTCTTCGACGTACGCCGTCTGATGGAAGAGCAGCTTGATCTAAAAGCGCGACCGGACCTGATGGCGCGGATCGCCACCAGCACGGGCGGAGCCGTCTTGAACTCCAATGATCCCAACGAAATCGCAAACGCGTTCGTCAGTCATCTGGAAAAGAGTCGCCCGGATCGAATTCGTCGCACGTCCGCCTGGGACCGCTGGTGGGTTCTGGCTGGAACATTCGCACTGTGGACGATCGCCTGGGGATTGCGACGAAATTCAGGACTAGTTTAGGGAATTAGTTCTCTATGTCACTCGAAAAACACATCGAATTGACTGCGGTGCGGGTGAAAGCCTACGAAGAACTATTCGGTTGCGCCGCCTCGGCCGTCTTCTCATCACACTCCTTATTCAAAAAGCCCGATGAACGGTTCCTGATCGATATCTTCGTCTACACGTTAGAATCCGCTTCAGGCGACATCGACGTGGCCGTCACCAACGGCATGTCTGATCAGCGAATGGCAAAACCCGACTATCCGCCAGAATGGTTTCGACGGGAACTGATCCAGTATTTCCCGAAATGCACCGAGGGCCACGCCCGACGATTACACGACATGGCTTGGTTGCCGCTATTCGACGGCTTCTATCTCGACAGCCATCATTCCATCGTCTGGGAACGGCCCGCAGTGGCGGGAACACCGTGGAAAAATGGCTTCTTTCTGCTCCCGCTCATTAACCCGCACAAAGAGTTCGTGTTCGAAGTCGAAGGAGATCAGGTGTCGTTCCTGTGGCACATTCCGATTTCCGATGAAGAACGTGCATTTAAGTTAGAGCATGGGGCCGATGCACTGATCGACCGCATGGAGACGCTTGAACTACCTTGGGTGTTTGATGAGCAGAATCGGCCGACATTGGTCGAGTAGGCGAATCGATGAACGGACGCACGAGGTCCTACTGGACATGCACCGGGTTGTTCACAGCTTCCTTTAGCAAGTCGTTCAAATCGAGACGTCTTGTGAACATGGCCAGTTCGCCCTGTGGTGTCCGCGGCCACATTTCCTGTGGGCGATCCCAATATAACTCCACACCGTTTTCGTCTGGATCACGCAGGTACAACGCTTCACTCGCTCCGTGATCACTGGCTCCGTCGAGCTGAATGCCGGCAACGGTGAGACGACGTAACGCATCAGCGAGCGCTGGCCGCGTCGGATAGAGAATCGCCGTGTGGAACAGGCCTGTCGTTCCCGCGGCAGGTGGTGAGCCACCCAGACTCTCCCACGTATTCAAACCGATATGATGGTGATAACCCCCGGCCGAAATGAATGCCGCCTGAGCGCCATATCGCTGCGTGATCTCAAACCCGAGGACTCCACAGTAGAACTTCAACGACCGCTCAAGGTCCGCCACTTTGAGATGGACATGGCCGATGCGAACCCCAGAATCAATCGGGCGTGAGGATTTATCGGCGTTCACAATAGTCCTTCCTGATGCACGAGCATTCGGAGATCCACTTCACGTTAGCCGTGGTCTCTTTTCGAACGTGGATACAATACCATGTCGATCTCGGCGAGTTGGCGATTACTTCAACGGTACTAATCGATTGGAGGCGATCGCCGATGGTCGATGCTCTTGGATGAATCTCTTTCAGCAAATTGGATAATGCATGTCGAGCAGTGTTCTCTTTCAACCGTTCACGTTGGGCGACCTCACTCTACCGAATCGTATCGCGCTGGCACCGATGACTCGTTCTCGCGCGGGCGTCGAGCGGATACCGAACGCACTCATGGCGGAATATTACGTCCAGCGCAGTGCGGCGGGATTGCTGATTACCGAGGCCACGACGATCTCTGAAGAAGCGAACGGCTGGAATGAGTCTCCGGGGATCTACACGGACCAGATGACTGAAGGATGGAGGCAAGTCGTCGACGCCGTGCATCAACAGAGAGGCCTGATCTTCCTGCAGCTCTGGCATATGGGCCGGTCGTCCCACAGCAGCTTTCACCACGGCAAACTCGCGGTCGCTCCGTCGGCCATCAAGATCAATGAAGAATACATCCACACGCCGACGGGTAAGCAACCGCACGAGGTACCGCGAGCCCTGGACACGTCGGAAATTCCTCGAGTTGTCGAAGACTATCGCCTGGCTGCCGAACGCGCGAAGCAGGCCGGCTTTGATGGAGTCGAAATCCACGGAGCCAATGGCTATCTGATCGACGAGTTCCTGCAATCAAAAACGAACCAGCGCACGGACGACTACGGCGGAAGCATCGAAAACCGCTATCGCTTCTTGAAAGAAGTCGTCGAAGCGGTGACATCCGTGTTGCCAGCAAATCGGGTCGGGGTCCGGCTCTCTCCGAACGGAGCGTACAACGACATGGGCTCGCCCGACTTCCGCCAGCAGTTCACGTATGTCGCCAGCCAACTCGATAGTTATGGCCTGTCGTACCTGCATGTGATGGATGGCTTGGCATTCGGCTTCCACAACCTGGGTGAACCGATGACGCTGGCTGAATTCCGCAAGGTGTTTCGGGGAGCTTTGATTGGTAACTGCGGCTACACGCGGGAGGCGGCCGAATCGATGATTACTCAAGGGGATGCCGATCTGGTCGCGTTTGGAAGGCCCTTCATCAGCAATCCCGATCTTGTCGATCGTTTCCGGAATGACTGGCCGCTGGCTCCGATCGCGCCGATGTCGGACTGGTACGCACCTACTGGAGAAAAGGGATACACAGATTTCCCGGCCTATCAGTAGCGGAACGGTCAACAAGCCGACGACAAACAAGGAAGAATAGAAGATGGCAACGCACCCAGGATTGTTTACGCCGATCAAGATCGGCCCGCTGGAACTGCCCAACCGCATCGTCATGTCACCGATGACACGGATTCGGGCCGACGAGGGCTGTGTCCCTTCCGAACGCATGGTTCGATACTATTCGCAACGCGCCTCGGCAGGACTCATCATCACGGAAGGGACACACCCCAGTCCAATGGGACGTGGCTACACCTTCCCGCCCGGCCTGCACACCGATGAGCAAGCCGCGGCTTGGCGTAAAGTGACTGACGCGGTCCACGCAGCGGGGGGTCGCATCTTCGTTCAACTGATGCACGCTGGGCGAGTTTCCCACTCATCTCTTTTGCCTAACCAGGCATTGCCTGTAGCGCCATCGGCCATCGCCATTGAGGGGAACATTCACACGTTCGATGGCAAGCAACCGTTCGAGATTCCCCGGGCGCTGACAACAGAGGAAATCCCCTCAGTGATTCAAGAGTACCGACGGGCTGCGGAGCTTTCGATCAAAGCTGGCTTCGACGGCGTAGAACTTCATGCGGCAACCGGCTATCTGCCGAACCAGTTTCAGGTCACGGGGACTAACCGACGTACGGACGCCTACGGAGGTTCGCTGGAACAGCGTACGCGTTACACATTAGAAGTGATGGAGGTGCTGTGCGAGGTGCGGGGTGCAGATCGAGTCGGCATCAAGATCGCCCCTGGCTTCACCGTCAACGATACCTTCGATGACGATCCCGCCGAAACGTACACCTACCTGGCGCGGTGTCTGAATCCGTTCGGCCTGGCTTATCTTCATGTCGGGTACGACAGCGGCTACAGCCGCGGTACTCCTCCGCCGTTCAATCCTGTCGATCTGCTGCGTCCGATCTATGCAGGGACGTTGCTCGCGGTAGGTGGCTTCGACAAAGCATCAGGTGAAGCAGCGATTGGTGCGGGGCGCGCCGATCTCGTCGTGTATGGCAGGCCGTTCATCAGCAATCCCGACCTCGTCGATCGCTTCAAGAACAATTGGCCACTGGCCCCGCTCGCCCCAACATCGGATTGGTATTCACCGATTGGCGACAAGGGCTACACGGATTTCCCTCCATATCACGCATAACTGTCATGTCAGGGGCAACGCGACTGACACAGGCCCTTCAAGTATGGACTTGAACGGCAAAAACGAGTATCTGATCGCCCCGTTCGACAACCAACAAAAGCCATGACGTGAATTGTGCAAAACATGACCAACAATCGACGCGCCGGCAAGAAGCATCAAAAGGAGACAGTTTCAGTGAAAGCCGCCGACCAGACGCCAACTCCGAGCGCCAGTCCCGAAGTGCAGACCTTGCCTGAGGCCCCCGCCGTGCCGGGTGAGGAAGTTGAGCAAGTTGACCCGCTGATGGCGGAAGTCGAGTCATTCCTCAGCAAACGCGATGAGTTGGCTCGCAAGATTGCTGCCGAAATCGAAACTCTGGAACAGAAGCTGGCTGAGTTGAAGGAGACCGCGGCGTCACTGTTCCCAGAGACCGCTGGCGGCGCGTCCGCGAGCCCCAAACCGAAAAAGCCAAAGCCGAAGCCGACAGTGAAATCTGAGGCCACGGGCTCGGCTGATAGCCCTCCTCCGACGGAGTGAACGAGAACGGAATTCGGGATTGGTTTAAGACCAGGCAAGGACCGTCTTGTGCGGGGGGCTTTACGACGTCAAATCCGGCTTGGCAGCAAGCCAAGCCAGTCCCCGTTCGGTAATCCGCATTTTCTGATTCTTGCTGCGTGGCTTATCGGGGATGGTCAACACAACCAGCCCAAACTGGATCAGTTTCGCTAAAGCGTCTCTGACGTTGCGTGTTCTTCCCGAATATCCAAGCTCCGTGGCCAAGTGAGCGGTGTTTTTCGACTCGACGGCCAGTGCCAGGAGGACTCGTTGCTCCGTCGCCGACAGATCATGGCCCCCATCATGGTCCCCATCATGGTCCCCATCATGGGCCTGATCTTGGGCCTGGACGCCTGGCATCTGCGAGTGAACCGGCAATTCCACGAGAAAATGCGTGCGGGCATCGTCAGTTGAGAAACGGGCCGGGGGCGAACCATTTTCAGCCATCGCCGCCCGGATCGTGGGAATCCCCGTGCAACGGCCTTCCGTCAGATCAAGTTCCTTCAAGAATTCGCCGATGCGACGATTGCGATATCGCCTCGCCACGATCTTACCCCCGTTCAGCGATTCGGTGCGGATCGAGGCATCGGGGCCTGGATAACTGAGAACCTCAATGCCATCAGGGTTCACGCGGATCTCCACCGGTTCTCGCTGTTCGTAGCTGCGGTGATACACAGCATTCACGACCGCCTCTTCGATGGCCGGGAAAGGGTAGTTGAATATGCGGGTTGCCTCGGCCCGATCCTTATGTTTGACGACCTTCTCCCGGATCACATTGCTTTCCAAGTAACGGAGCGCGTCCCGTACTTGTTCGTGCAATGGCCCGTGGAACGACTTCTCCATCAGTTCACCGCCACCCGGCCCACGTCGGCCTGACCGCATTGCCGGTCATCGAACGGTACGGTCGCCGTGAGCCGCAATAGTTCTTGCTCATCCTCACTGTTCGACTTCAGTTCAACTGTGTTGGAGTAACGACGGATGAAGAAGCGGTACTCCTTGGTCTTGGCGGTGACGGCACGGGGAGCCTTATACGGGCGATTCTGCCCGCCCGGAGACCAGAGTACGATGAGGTTCTTGCCTTCGTACTGCTCAACACTCAAAATCGGGAAGTAGCTCGGCTGAATCTGGTTGCAGATGGCCAGCAATTCCCGCTGAATCGGGTCGAGTTGGTTGTCATGCAAGCCAACCGGAGGAAAGACGGGCTGGCCGTGTTCATCGCAATCTTGCCCGACGACGATGTAGCCGCCACCCAGGTTCTCGAAGTCGTTGGCGAAGGCACAGAGTGTGCGAACCACGGCATCCGGGTTCCAACCTGCTTTGTATTCGATCCGATCGCCCTCGACAGTTCTCTGCTGGAGAAGGTCGTCAAGGTTCAGCGGAAGTCTGCTGCTCATAGCATGGCCTCATCCGGCAATCGACAACAAAAAACTGACCAACCTTCGGTATCAGAAGGATGATCAGTTGATGTTACGATGTCGAATTACCGAAGTCTCGCGAATGCACTGCATGTCGCAAGGCACTACGAATTCCGTGATCTTGTGCTACCGATCAATCTCACCCATCACGATGTCCAGCGAACCGACGATGGCAGGGATATCGGCGATCAGCACGCCTTTGCAGAGTGGGCCGGTGATGGACAGGTTGCAGAAGCACGAGCTTTTCGCGCGGGCTCGGAATGGTTCGGCATCGCCGTCGCCGACCACATAGAAACCCATCTGGCCACGAGGGCATTCGGTTTCGAGATAGACTTCGTCTGACGGCAGCTTCGTACTCATCTTGTAGGGAACGCGGTACTCGCCCTTCGCGGTCGGGTACTTGTCCATCGCCTGTCGCACGAGGCTGATCGACTGGACCACTTCCATCATCCGGACGAAGAAGCGGCACCAGTTGTCGCCGAGGACGACTTCCTTGGGCAGTTTGCCGTATTCGGGATCGGTGAATGGAGCCACCGGGATCTTGTAGTTGTAGCCTTCGTACATGCGCGTGTAGATCGGCTCGCCATCGCGTCGCAGGTCGTGATCGACACCGCTGCCTCGCAGGACCGGGCCAGTACAGCCGTAGCTGATCGCCATCTCGCGAGTCAAGATTCCCAGGTCGGCCGTTCGCTTAATGAAGATCGCATTGCGGGTCAGCAGCGTGTGGTATTCCTTGATCCGCGGTGTCATCCAGTCGAGGAACATGCGAACAGCGTCCACCCACTGCAGCCGCATGTTGGGATCACGGCCAGTCAACTGAGCCAGACCGGGCGGGATTGTGATTTCACCAGGCAGGTCGTGGGTCGCGCCGCCAACGGTGATATAGCTGTAAGTCAGGCGGGCGCCGCAAACTTCTTCGAACAGGTCGAGGATGATTTCGCGTTCGCGGAAGGCATACAGGAACGGACTGAACGTCCCGAGGTCAAGACCATAGGCCCCCATGCCGACCAGGTGACTGGCGATGCGGTTGAGTTCAGAAATGATGACACGCAGCGTCATCGCTTTTTCGGGGACTTCCATCCCGATCAGCTTTTCAACCGTCAGGGCAAAGCCCAGGTTCATGTTCATCGCGGCCAGATAGTCCATCCGGTCCGTGTACGGAATCCACTGCGGCGTCGCCAGGTTTTCGCCGATCTTTTCAGCGCAGCGATGCAGGTAGCCAATATGGGGCGTGACTTCGTGGATGATTTCGCCGTCGGTCTTCAACAACAGACGCAACACGCCATGCGTGCTGGGATGCTGCGGACCCATGTTGACGAGCATCTCATCGGTGCGAACGTCAAACTCGATGATGCGGGGATCTTCCAGCGTCAGGCTCATAATCGTCTCGTGTGATCTGGATGGGACGCGTTCGTTTCGGATGTCCGCGCTTGCTATTCATTTAGCCAGGGGGCTGCCACCCCCGCTCAGAAAGCGGAGACCCCGTTACTTCCCGCGAACTCCGTGGTATTCGAGTGGAAATTCATAGTCTTTACGCAAGGGGTGGCCTTCCCAGTCTTCTGGGCAGAGGATCCGGCGTAGATTGGGATGGTTCGTGAATTCGATGCCGACCAGGTCGAAGGCTTCGCGTTCGTGCC
>CBIHQO010000205.1:0-9168 GCA_966211735.1 uncultured Schlesneria sp. | reverse complement strand
TTGCGGCTTGTGCTCCTAATCAAGCACGAGCAGCAACTGGTACTCATACAGCGACGCAGTGCTGGTTGTGGGGACAAGGACGGCGCCCGGCTTTCAAATCGTTTCAGGAACGGTTCGGGAAACGGGGTGCGGTCATCACGGCCGTCGATCTCCTGCGCGGGTTGGGAAAACTGCTGGGCTGGCAGGTGATCGAAGTCCCCGGTGCGACAGGATATCTCGATACCGACTATGCGGCTAAGGGGCGAGCAGCGATCGAGGCGCTGCGTAGCAATGTGACAGACTTCATCGTCGTTCACGTCGAAGCCACCGACGAGGCGTCACACGAAGGAAACGCTGCCGCAAAGGTCCAAGCACTGGAAGAGATCGATCGGCACATCGTTGGCCCGCTGCATCAGTATTTGAAATCGCAGGGCGAGTATCGTCTGTTGGTCTGCCCTGATCATCCGACGTTCTTGCGGACGAAGACGCACAGTCACGGATTCGTGCCGTTCGCCATGTGTGGTACAGGCATCACCACCGACGGAGCAACAACCTATGACGAAGTCGCTGCCGCGGCGGCGACGCTTCAACTGGATCGCGGTTGCGAATTGATGCCGCTGTTGTTTCGCGGTGCTTGAGGAATGACATCGGTAGCCAATCTCGCCAGAGATTGGCTACCTGGCATGAATCAGGCACTTGCTCTTAATTCTGTCGGAACCGCTGCCTCACCGATCTGATCAAGCAATGATTCGATCTGGCGCGACACGCGTTCCTGTGTTTCTTCCAGCAATTCAGTCGCGGCCACCAATTCAGTCTCGCAGTGATCGAGCTCTCGAGTCCGTCCGTTCATCATCTCGGACATCTCGTGGATCTGATCGAGCAATCGCTGGCAATCGTCAGAGAACTCGATTGCTGGCGTGGTCGTGAGAATCTCAGCCGTTGAAGGCTCGGCAGCGATCACGGCCTTCATGGCTTCCATCAATTTTTGCATCCCCTGCAGTCGTCCAGTTTCGAATTGATCGACACTCGCCTGCTCTGAAAGAATGCGATCGCAAATTTCGTCCGCGGTCAATTGCGTGATGTTCTCGACCAGCTCGATGGCACCGGTATGAGCGGAGTAACTGGCAACGTCGCGAACCGTCATGTCCATTCCACACACCGAAACGACATCGCCATCGCGAAGGGCCATGCGGCGACAGGCTCGCCAATTGACATTCAGTTCGGCCGCCTCATCGGCGACTTCGATCCAAACTGCTCCCGCGTCCGTGCGAATCACGCTGTGAAGCAGTGGCCCTTCCAGCAGATGAATCTCGCAGACAGGGCTGGATCCGATACGAATTTGATCGCGGTCGATGACCATCGATCCTTCATCAAATTCCAGCGTGAACTGGGCGGTAGGCTTAGAATATTGTTCAATAGATAAGTCATCCAAGGGACGCGTCGATAGCATAAGAAGTCTCGATCCAACATCTTGTCGGGCAGAGAAACGCTCGTGAAGGGCGTAGCACAGAGAGATGTGTGCCATAAGTACTTTCGTCCGGCGGAATCTGCCGCCGTGAATCTATCGTTGCCACGCCGCAAAGCCGCTGGCGTAGACCCGGCTCGTCAAGACCGCAAACTGTGGTGAGTTTGCCGACGCGCGAAGATAAGCCGCCTGGAACACCGATTCATGGGGCACGCTGGAGAAGCCTGCGAAAAGATATCGGTTGCGCGATGCTCGATCGCGGTTCACCACAACTTTTGCGACAGATCCGCGCGTGTCGGTGGATTCAGGGCCTCGTAGCCGCTGTTTCTCGCGCGGACGAGAACCCGGCGCGTGCCGAGATAAGAACTGCGGAAACTTATCCGGCGATAATCGCTGGTGAAGATCTGATACGGTTCTGATCGATCCCCACCTCCGCGGGGGAATGCCGATTACCGATGAGTGGCAAGTGCCAGCATGCGGCGGGCACGCTGTTGATCGGCCAGCTTGCTCTTGATCTCTTCATCCGTCTTCGCGACCCGTGCCGAAGCTGTGGCCAGTTGCTTTTCCGCTTCTGCTGCGGTCAGGTTGGCCACAGGAACAGCTCGATGCGTAAGCAACGAGACCGTGGGGCCAAGCACCTGAACGAATCCACCGTCGATGAAGAAGTGCTGCTCGCCGGTTGCGGTCGTGACTTTGAGCTCGCCACAACCCAGGCGACCAATCAATGGCAGACGGCCGGGAAGGATCCCGATATCGCCATCGTACAGAGGAAAGCGCAGCGCGGACACCGGCTCATCGAGCAGCGTTCGCTCGGGAGTAACAATCACCAGCCGCAGCTTATCACCAACCATAATTTGTTAGCCGAATTCAGTTTTCAGTTGAGCGTTGCCGGGAAAAATCCTCCCGGTCGGAATCGAACCGACGATCTTCCGTTTATAAGACGGAGGCTCTCACCACTGAGCTACGGGAGGTACTTCCCCCGCGTATGTCGTTTTCAATCCTGACCATGGAAGATACTTTCCGACTTTGACCAATCGTTCCGACTAGTGCTGGTCGCACTCACGTGTCGCGTTGAAACATGGGTTAGACACAATGATCTTCAGCTCGCGGGATACCCCAGTTTGGTACCATGCGTTTAAGCCTTCGCCATCTTTTCTGCCTGCTCGGCAGCTTCCTTGATACCACCGACGTAGGTGAAAGCACCTTCGGGGAGGTGGTCCCACTTGCCGTCGCACAATTCTTCGAAGCTTTCGATCGTTTCGCCGAGTGGCGTGATCTTGCCCTTCTTACCGGTGAACGGCTCGGCAACCAGGAACGGCTGCGACAGGAATCGTTCGATACGACGGGCTCGATGCACGACCAGCTTATCTTCTTCGCTCAATTCATCGATACCGAGAATCGCGATGATGTCTTTCAGTTCGCGATAACGCTGCAGGATCTGCTGCACGCGGCGAGCGATCTTGTAGTGGCGATCACCGACGACCAGCGGATCGAGAATTCGGGAGGACGACGACAGCGGATCGATGGCCGGGAACAGACCCTTTTCCGCGATGCTTCGTTCCAGATAGAGGAACGCATCCAAGTGCGAGAACGCGGTCGCTGGTGCAGGGTCGGTTGGATCGTCGGCAGGAACGTACACGGCTTGCACCGAGGTAATAGCACCACGATTGGTCGACGTGATTCGTTCTTGCAGAGCACCCAGTTCGGTACCGAGAGTAGGCTGGTAACCCACTGCGGAAGGCATACGCCCCAGCAATGCGGACACTTCCGAACCGGCTTGCGAGAAACGGAAAATATTGTCAACGAACAGGAGCGTATCGGCACCCGTTGCGTCACGGAACCATTCGGCCATCGTCAGCGCGGTCAAGGCGACGCGGAGACGAGCTCCTGGCGGTTCGTTCATTTGACCGAACACCATCGCTGTTTGCTCGATCACGCGTCGACCGGTACTACCGATTTCGGCTTCCTGCATTTCGAGCCACAAGTCGTTTCCTTCGCGGGTTCGTTCACCGACCCCAGCGAACACCGAATAACCGCCGTGTGCCGCAGCAATACGGGCAATCAATTCGGTCAGAATGACGGTCTTCCCCAGACCAGCACCACCGAACAGACCTGCTTTACCACCGCGAACGAACGGCACCAGCAGGTCGATAACCTTAATCCCGGTTTCGAACATTTCGGTCTTGGAGCTGAGGTCTTCCAGCTTTGGAGGAGCACGGTGGATCGACCAGCGCTCATCGTGCTGAACGTCGCCGCGTCCATCGATTGGATCGCCGAGCACGTTGAAGACGCGACCTAGTGTCCCCTTACCGACAGGCACACTCACGGGAGCGCCGGTGTCGTGCACGTCCATGCCGCGGACCATGCCGTCCGTCGAACCGAGTGCAACGCAACGGACTCGTCCGCCACCCAGGTGCTGCTGAACTTCACCTGTCACTTTGATCTTCAGGCCTTTGACTTCCGTATCGATCGTCAACGCATTGTAGATCGCGGGAAGCTTGTCCATCGGAAATTCGGCGTCGAAGGTCGAACCGATGATCTGAGTGACGTGGCCGGTATTTGCGGTCGCAGTAGTCATGCTCTTCGTTCTCTGACTTCTCGTGGTTGTGTCTGGAAGTCCCAGGTTGGTTGTCGTCTATGCTGTTAGCCGTTGCCACAGCGATGGCGAAGTCGGCAGCCTTATTCGAGGGCTGCTGCACCGCCGATAATTTCACTCAATTCCGATGTAATCTGTGATTGGCGAGCTCGATTGTACTGAGCTCGAATCGCTCGAATCATCCCGTCAGCATTTTCCGTCGCACTCTTCATCGCCACCATTCGAGCGATCTGTTCACTGACCCCGGCATCCAGGAAGCACTTGAACAGACGAGCTTTGAAGGAGGCCGGAACGATCTCTTCCAGGATTTCGCGTGGGGATGGCAAGAATTCGTATTCGACGGTCGCCTTGGGCTTTTCAGTCGCGGCAGCACTGGTTTGCTGGAGCTTCCCGATTGGCAGCAATGTCTCAACCACGGCCTTCTGTCGAGACATTGTCTCGAACTTCGTGTAGGCCACGTCCAGGCGATCGATGTCGCCACGGATGAAGCTGTCGATATAGCGTGAGGCCAGTTCGTCGACTTGCTCGAACGTCGGCTTGTCTTCGAAGTGAGTATAACTGGCTGCCGTCGGGATCTTCTGGAACTTGAAGAACCCGATACCGCGTTTGCCAGAAACTTCGATCTTCGTATCAACCTGATTGGCCTTGGCTTCGCGAATCCTCTGCTGAGTCAGTCGCAACACACCGCCGTTGTAACCGCCGCACAGGCCGCGATTCGACGTGATCACCAGCAGAATCGCTTTCTTCTCGGTCTCTCGTTGTTGCAGCAACGGATGCGTGAAGTCGGAGCCTTCACCGGCCATTGTCTGGGAGAGGTCAGCAACGATTTCAGAGATCTTGCGAGTGTAAGCTGCGGCCTCGACGGCTCGATCCATCGCCTTCTTGAAGCGCGCCGTTGCGACCAGTTCCATCGTTCGCGTGATCTTGCGAACGTTGCGAACGGCTTTCAACCGCTTGATGATCTTTCGCGCTTTAGCCATGACTTACTTCTGCCTGACCAGTAACTGACATCACCGACCTACGGAACCTGCAGCCCGTTCAGGCCGCAGTCGGACCTCACTTAGCGTGTGTCCGTTCCCATTCCTTACGCCACTCTTCAAGAGCCGTCTTCAAGGCACCTTCTGTCTTGTCGTCCAGCACACCCGTATTGATCAGGGCATCGCGGATTTCGCTCTTCGTTTCCCGCATGAACTGCAGCATGTTCGTTTCGGCATCCTGCACTTGCGGGACGGGCACTTTGTCGAAGTAACCCTTGGAGCCGGCGTAGATGCTCATGACTTGGTCAGCAGCGGCCAGTGGCTTGAACTGAGGCTGCTTCAGCAGTTCTACCATGCGGTAACCGCGATCGAGTTGTTGCTGCGTCGCCTTGTCGAGTTCCGTACCCAACTGGGCGAACGCTTCCAATTCGCGGAATGCGGCCAAGTCGAGTCGCAAACTACCGGCGACCTTCTTCATCGCCTTCGTCTGAGCGTTACCACCGACGCGCGATACCGAGATGCCGACGTTGATAGCGGGGCGAACACCCTTGAAGAACAAGTCCGGTTCCAGATAGATCTGGCCGTCCGTGATCGAGATCACGTTCGTCGGAATGTATGCCGAAACTTCACCTTCGAGTGTTTCGATGATCGGCAATGCAGTCATCGATCCGCCACCCAGTTCATCACTGAGCTTCGCGGCACGCTCAAGCAAGCGGCTGTGACAGTAGAAGACGTCCCCAGGGTACGCTTCGCGGCCTGGTGGTCGCCGCATCAGCAGCGACAACTGGCGATAAGCGGTGGCTTGACGGGTCAGATCGTCATACACGACCAGGGTATGCTTACCCTGATACATGAAGTGTTCGGCGATTGCCGCACCAGCGTAAGGAGCGATGTATTGGAGCGGTGCTGGATCACTGGCGGAGGCACTCACGACGATCGTGTAGTCCATCGCACCGGCTTTAGTCAACGCTTCAATCACACCCGCGGTCGTACTGGCACGCTGGCCGCACGAGACATAGACGCAAATGACGTCGCCGCCTTTTTGATTGATGATCGCGTCGACGGCAACGGCCGTCTTACCGGTCTTGCGGTCGCCGATGATCAATTCTCGCTGACCACGACCAACAGGGGTCATCGCGTCAACGGCCTTGATCCCCGTTTGAAGCGGTTGCTTCACAGGTTGACGACCAGCCACGCCGGGAGCCGTTGTTTCCAGTGGTCGAGTGGTCTCGGCCATCACCGGACCTTTGCCGTCCAGAGCCACACCCAGTGGATCGACGACACGGCCGATCAGGGCGCTGCCAACTGGCACCGACAACAGGGCACCGGTCGTACGGACCTCTTCCCCTTCGGAAATTTTCAGGTAGTCGCCGAGGATGATCACACCGACGGAGTTCTCTTCCAGGTTGAACACCTGTCCGCGAACACCGCTGGCAAATTCGACCATTTCACCGGCCATGGCCGAAGCCAAGCCGTAAACTCGCGCGATACCGTCACCCACTTCGACCACGTGCCCGACTTCACTAGTTTGAAGCTGGCCACGAAAGTCTTCAATTTCCTTCTGGATGACTGAAGCGATCTCGCCCGCGTTGAATTTCATTCAGACACCTCTCGCGCAATCGAGCGCGAAGTTGCTTAATTTGAGTCTTGAGGGAACCATCGTAGACCGTATCACCCACACGGATGACCAGCCCACCGATCAACGTCGAATCGACCCGTGTTTCCAATATCGGCTCTATGGACAGCGACGATCGCAGCGTCGAGCGAATCGAGTCCAGCGTTTGATCGCTGATCTCGGCCGCACTCGTCACACTGACCCGTCGCTTTCCGGATCGCCGTTCGAATTCTGTTTCTGCCAATTGACGGATCGTCGGCAACAGTGCCAAGCGATCATGTCGAGCAAGCACTTTCAGGAAGTTCGTGAACTGTGGTGTCGCTCGTCCTGCGACGATTCGATCGATCAACTGAATCTTGTCATCTTGCCCGAGAGACGTCCCGCACAGCAGTTGGCTGAAATCCGACTGCGACGCGAGCACATCGTCGACGAACGAGATCAATTCTTCAGCCGCACCCGCGCTTTCCTGGCCCGCAGCGTCCAGGTAAGCGTTGACGTACACCGTCGCGATCGATTCCCCGCGAGGGTCTATCGCCGTGTTCGACTTCATCGTTTTCTGATCAACGTCCACAGGTTCAGTCCTGTCCGCACTATGCTAACTGGCCTACTGATCACGCCATCCACAACCGAAGCAGATCGCCATCAGTTTCGGCGGATGTTCATTTCCGACAAAGCCTGACCAACCAGGCGATCGTGATCGCCCTGATTCAAGCTTCGTCCGATCACCCGCTCGGTGGCACCAACAACATTGTTGCTGACGAAGTCGAACAATTCAGCCAATGCCTGATCTCGCGATCGCTCGATCTCGGCAATAGCTCGATGCTTCATCGCTTCCGACTCGTTCTGAGCCGTTGTGATGATGTCCTGCTTCGTTCGCTCGGCATCTCGACGAGCTTCCGCCAGCAGTTCACGAACTTCGTCCTGGACTGTCGCTAGCTTCGCCTCACGTTCGGCGATCATCACTTCCGACTTGATCCGATTGGCTTCGGCGTCAGCAATATCTTGACGGATGTGTCGTTCGCGCTCGTTCAGACCGGTTCGCAAAGGCCCCCAAGCTCCGACCCGCAAGACGACGACGTATACCACGAACGTCACCAGCGAAAAGAGAGCGAGATCCCGACTCCAATCCATTGGCAGCCCAGTATCATGATGCTCTGCTGCATGCTCAGCATCATGATGTTCTTCGGCTGCCGAAGCCCACGTAGCTGCACTACCCATCAGCGCGACGCTGAGAGTTAGTACACCAATTGATCGAACGAGAGACCCAAACATGACTTGCCACCCGTGTCGCAGTTCTGTTCCGCCAAAGCCACCGATTACAAGCCGTACTAGTTGAACGGCTTGTAGTTTCCGTTGCTGCCCATACAGACGATCAGTGCGAAGAATGTCGCACCTTCGATCAGCGCGGCTGCGATGATCATTGCGGTCTGAATGTTGCCAGCCACTTCTGGCTGAC
Organism: uncultured Schlesneria sp.; assembly: GCA_966211735.1. GTDB lineage: Bacteria > Planctomycetota > Planctomycetia > Planctomycetales > Planctomycetaceae > Schlesneria. Next base: position 1,080 of record CBIHQO010000205.1, on the reverse strand, counting down.
GAGCCATTGACTCAACGGCAGCTTGACCGATGCGGCCAATACCCCAGGCAGCACCGATAATCACCAGACCAGCACCGACTGCAGCGGAGAAGTGAATCCCGCTGTTCGTTGCCCCACCACCAGCCTGAGCAAAAGCTGGAGTTGCGAACACGAATAGCATGCAAACTCCGTACACCAACACTCGCAGATTCTGACTCACAACAACTCTCCTCAACCTGAATTTCGGGAACGCCCCAAGACGCTTTAACACCAAACACACAGTCAGTGTGGATTTACCGCCGCACTGATAAACAACGAAGCCAACAAGGCAAACACATACGCCTGCAGGAAGGCGACAAACAACTCAAGCATGCCGATCCCGACTTGCCCAAGAATACTCGCCGGCATGACGATGCCCCAGAGGGCACCGTCCACAAGAGCGATAAAGCCCAGAAACACGCCAAGCACCGTATGGCCGGCCATGATGTTGGCAAACAAACGAATCGCCAGCACACCGTGCTTGATCAGCAAGCCGCCAGCTTCGATGAGCCAAATACCAGGCAGAAGGAAGATTGCAATTGGCCCCGGCAGATCCATGTGAGGCACGAGCGACTTCCAGAAGCCCGCCACACCAGACTGCAGCGTACCGAAGTACACCACATGAAGGAATGTCACCACGGCCAAGACGCCAGTCACGTTGATGTTTGCGGTGGGCGAGCCGAGAAACGGAATCGCGCCGAGCAGATTGCAGAAGAGAACGTAGAAAAACACGCTCCAGACAAACGGCAGATACTTGTCCGCCGGATGGCCGACTTCGACCGCAGCATGGCCACCAGCACTCAATCCAGCCCCGTGTCCGTGATGAACATCGACTGCAAGAGCATGATGAGCACCGGATGCATGGGCGTCGCCGTGATCATGATCGTCATGATGATGCGGAACCCCGATTGACGGCCGCACGACTTGGTCGCGAATGAAAACAGCCAACGTTTCCCAGAAGTTCCACCACACGCCGGAAACCGGCTTGCCGCCACGCACTCGCCGAGCGAGTCCGTAGAAAACCAACACCGACAAAACCAGCGCCACGACCTGCAACACCAT
>CBIHQO010000204.1:0-9176 GCA_966211735.1 uncultured Schlesneria sp. | reverse complement strand
CAATCAGGGTATCCCTTTTTCTCCGCAACAGCCCCCACAATTGCCGACCACACCCCCCGTCAACAATGTCGGTACCGGGTGTGATCACAAGATCACTCGATCCACGCGGCTCAATCGTCGATTAACCTGATGCGCCCATATCTGTGCTTCTTGCGGATCGTTCGTCTGTAATGATCGCTTTGGCTTGCGCAAGCCCAGACGGACGTCTGCCCCGGACCGCGTTCGGAAACAAAAAAGGACTCAGAGCTCGCAAGCTCCAAGTCCTTACACCAATCCACTCAAGCCGCCACCTTTCGGTGACAATCAAAAATTGCCCGACCAGGATTCGAACCTGGACAAACAGAACCAAAATCTGTTGTGCTACCGTTACACTATCGGGCACCGTTGTGCGTGGGGCGTAATCTATCGCATGGATGCGATTGCTGGCAAGGTTCAGATGGGAACTCGTTGGCGGTTTCTGATGTTACGTCAATCCGCGGATCGGGTCGCCGTGATAAATGTGATGGGGGCGGCCCAGGTCGTCGTGCCAGGCGATTTCGGAGGGAAGACCCAGTGACGAATAGATGGTGGCGGCTAGATTCTCGGGTGTTTGGGGGTCGGCAGCGGGATATCCGCCGATTTTGTCCGACGCGCCGATCACGCGACCGCCGATGATTCCGCCCCCTGCCAGCCAGACGGATTGTACGGCACCCCAGTGGTCTCGACCCGGAAGTTTGTAGTGTTGCGGCAGGCCGAAAACTTTCGGAGTGCGACCGAATTCACCGGCCATCACGATTAAAGTCTCACTCAGCCGTCCACTGGCTTCCAGATCGTCGAGCAATGCCGAGAGCGATTGGTCAGTGGGTGGGAACAGGTAGTCCTTCAAACTTGGAAACGCATTGCCGTGAGTATCCCACGCTTCGTTGTTGCCCAGATTCACTTGAACCAGGTTGACCCCTGCATCAACCAGACGCCGGGCCATCAGCAGCGACCAACCGAACGAGTTGCGGCCGTAGCGGTCCAGATCTTTGGGGGAGGCACTCGTCACGTCGAACGCGTGGCGGACCTGCTGATCGGTCAGCAGCGACACGGCCGATTGGCGGTGTCGGTCGAACTTCTCCGTGACGGCAGCGGCTTCCAGTTGAGCTCGCTGGTGATCGATCCCCTTCAGCAGTTCCAGGCGATTCGCCAGCCGTCCTTGAGTCAATGCCACCGGGAGCGACAGGTTTGGAGCTTGAAACAACAGTGACTTCGTCTTCTCGCCGCCACGAGCATGATGAAACTCGTACTCGGGATAGGCACCGTATGTTTCACTGTTGAAAGGAGACGCATCAATGAACCAGGGATCTCGGCGAGGCCCCATGTGGCCAGCGAACTGGCCGGGGATCACGCGACCGGTCCGATGGATCAGCCGTTCAGGAAGGACGACGGCTGGCGGCAGGTTGTTGCGGCGAGTCGTCAGGTCTCCGGCAATCGCCGCGATAGATGGCCAGTCACCCGGCATCGGCTTGTTGGCATCGAACGTTGGTGGGGCCACGCTGCGACCCGTCAACATGATGTGATGAGCCAGCGAATGATCGTTCGATGGATGTGTGAGCGATCGAACCAGCGACCACAGATGGCTGCGAGCAGCCAGGCGCGGCAGATGCTCGCAGATCTCGATACCGGGTGTCCGGGTCGCAATCGGCTGGAAGTCGCCTCGAATGTTATCGGGAGCCATCGGCTTCATGTCGAAGCTATCGTGCTGTCCGAGTCCGCCCGAGAGGAAAATGTAGATCACGGATCGTGGCGGTGTGCCGCTGGCCGTTGCCGCGGTCGCCTCGCGCATTGCGGCGAGATGATTGCTGCCAAGTCCCAACAATCCCACCGCGCCGGCCTGGATCGCCGTTCTGCGGTTGAGACCAGGGTGACCAAACAATTGGTTTGGCATGACGGACTGTTCCTAACAACCCAGGGTTACATCGGCAAACATTGTTATGAAAGACTACCTGTTCGGGAACACCCCCGCAAGATGCACCTCGCATCCGGACCTTCAAGTGGCAATATGATGGCTAACTGATTGAAGGTCGGCGCTACGCGGGCTGAGTCTCAAGCCAATTCTGGCCGATGGAAACATCAACGACCAGCGGCACCGACAATTTCATCGCATTCTCCATTTCGTGGCGGACCAGTTCCACCAGCGTTGGCAGCGCGGATCGCGGAGATTCGAATACCAGTTCGTCATGAATCTGTAGCAGCATTCGGCCGGGATGCTGCTCTTTTTCAATGCGCCGATGCACCGCGAGCATCGCCAGTTTGATCAAGTCCGCGGCCGAACCTTGAATGACCGAGTTCACTGCCGTTCGTTCAGGCATGTTCAAGCTGCGATTGCGATTGGCGCGGATTCCATCGATGAACCGACGGCGCCCCAGGATCGTTTTCGCGAACCCATTTCGTCCGACATCAGACAGCGTCTCTTCGATGAACTGAGCGACTCCGGAATATTTCGCGAAATAGCCGTCGATGAACGCGCCCGCTTCTTTCTTGTCGATCCCGAGTGCGGCAGCGAGTCCGAATGGGCTTTGACCATAGATGACGCCGAAGTTCACCGCCTTCGCCATACGTCGCTGCTCGCTGGTGACAGCTTCGCGATCGACTCCGAACACTTGCGCGGCCACGGCCGTGTGAATGTCGACCCCCTGTTCGAACGCGGTGATTAGCTCTCGATCCTGGCTGTAGTGAGCCAGGACTCGCAATTCGATCTGCGAGTAGTCGGCGCAGAGCAGACACCAGTCCTCGCTGGAGTCACCGCGATCCTCGCGTGACATCTGGAGCGACAGGCGACTCGCCGCGTCGACCGGATGAATATCGTCTTCGTCAAAGAGGCTTTTCTTTGACTTTGGTACAACTGTCGTGGCTCCGCTTTCAACCAGCGCCTGCACGGGGATGTTCCGTGACGCGACGAACGCACGTCGAATCCGTTCCCCTTCGGCGGTGCGAATTGGAATGTTTTGCAGGTTCGGATCACTCGAACTGAGCCGGCCTGTGGAGGCGACGACCTGATTGAACGACGTGTGAATCCGTCCGGTGCGGGAATGAACCAGCGAGGGCAGCGCGTCGAGATACGTTCCCTTGAGCTTTGATAAATGGCGGTGTTCGATGATCTTGGCTGGCAACTGATGCAACGTGGCCAACTCTTCGAGAACATCTTGATCGGTGCTGGCACCAGTTCGCGTCTTCTTTTTGACCGGCAGCTTGAGCTCTTCAAACAACACGACCTGCAGTTGCTTGGGGGAATCAATATTGAACTCGTGCCCGGCGATCCCGTGGATCTCTTTCATCAGCTCATTGAGGCGGATGGAGAGACTGGCGCTCTGTCGGCGGAGTTCATCCGAGTCGACACGGATGCCGATCTGTTCCATCTCGGCGAGGACCGGAATTAATGGCCGTTCCAGGTTCCAGTACAGATCCCACAGGCCTTGCTCTTTCAACTTCGTGGTGATGATGTCGGCTAACTGCAGCGTCAAGTCGGCATCTTCCGAAGCATATTCCGCCGCTTTTTCGACCGGAACATTGACCATGTTTTTGGTCGACTTGCCCGAGCCAATCAGTTCCTTGATCGAGATGCTGGTCTGGTGCAGATACTTCTCGATCAGTGTTTCCAGTCCATGTGATCGGGCACCGGGATCGAGCAAGTAGTCGCCGACCATCGGGTCGACATCGATCGACTCGGCAGGAACGTGAATCCCGTGACAATCGAGTACCATCAAGTCGTACTTGATGTTCTGGTTCACGAGTCGAAGTGAGGGATTTTCCAGGATCGGTCGCATTGCTTCGACAACGGCGGCTCCGTCGAGAAGCTGGCTGCCGGTCGGACCGAGTGTGGGCAGATACCACGCATCGCCCGCTCGCCAACAGATCGCCCAGCCCACGATTTGAGCCGATCGAGGATCGAGATCTGTCGTTTCCAAGTCGAGACAGAATCGAGGTTGTTCGCGCAATTGTGTGATGAGCGCGGCCAGCTTCTCCGGGGTGTCAACGATCCCCCAAGTGCGCGGGCCCCCCGGTGATAACACCGGCAATGATGGCTCTTTCGGCGGGGTAGCCAGATCCTCCGCCAGCCCCGGCATAAAACCTGAATTGCGGGGTTCCGGGACATCATCAAACAGCGAACGAGATGAGGGGCGACCTTCTGCCTTCGCAGGGGGGGATGCCGGTGCCGCGGTCGAGTCGAACTGGCGGACATCGTCCACGAGTCGCCGGAAACCGAATTTGCGAAACAGTTCCTGCAGTGCGGGGACGTCGGGTTGGACGTTGCGAGTTCCCTCCCAATCGAAATTCAGAGGGAGTTCCTGGTTGAGTCGCACCAGATGCTGGCTGAGCCGCGCTTGGTCGGCGAACTGCTTGAGATTCTCTTTCAGCTTCGCGCCGGGAGCTTTGTCGGCATTGGCCAGGACTCCTTCCAGAGTCTCGAACTGCTGGAGCAGTGCCGATGCCTTCTTCGGGCCGACCAGTGGTACGCCAGGAACATTGTCGACGGCGTCGCCAACCAATGCCTGGAAGTCGACCACCTGATCGGGACGCACTCCCCAATCGACCAGCAGAGCCGCTTCGTCCAGATACGTGTTCTTCCTGATGTTGTACATCTGGACTTGAGGGCCCAGCAGTTGTCGAGCGTCTTTGTCGCTGGTGACGATCCGGACTTGATACCCACGTTCGACCGCTTGCCGGGTCAGGGTGGCGATGACATCGTCGGCCTCCCATCCAGCGTGTTGAACTGCCGGAATGCGAAACGCCTGAACCACTTCCGTTAATAGGGGGACTTGCGGTCGCAGATCGTCTGGCATCGGCGCCCGATGGGCCTTGTATTCTGCGTAAAAGGCTTCTCGCTCGCCCGGGCCCGTCGATTCCATCGCGCAGATCAGCCAACTTGGCTTGTGGACCTGCAGTAGCGAAACCAGGTCGCGGCTAAATCCGAAGACGGCGTTCGTCGGCATTCCCGCCGGACTGGTCATCGGGGGGATCGCATGAAACACCTGAAACATCAGGGAAAAGGTGTCGATCAGGAAAACAGTATCGGACATGTGGTCGCCGAAAGAGGGTGAGCGGCAGCGAGTCGGTGTTGCAAAGCGGATCGATTGGAGAACGTATTATTGACCTGCGGCGACTGAATGGCCAGCAGAACCGGACTATTCGGCACCGACCAACGGACTCGTCAGAACCTCTTCTGGCAAATGTGTTTCATCGCAGGCGCAGGAGATGAAACTGCCGACACAACGTCAACGAACTGCCGCGCGCTCACTCTCTAAACGAGGTGAACGCGCCGGCAATTCCCTTCAGCCATTAGCGACCGACGAAAAAGAGGGCAGAATTTCCGCTTGCGGCGGAAACTGCTTGACTGACCACGAAGCCACCGTAACACTAGGTAGATCTAGCAAACTCAACCAACACGTCTCAAAACTACTGTTGGTTGCTCTTTTGCCGCAACGCCTTGCCCATCCGCAGGTTTGCCGCCTGAATCCATGTCTTAACGTTTGCCGGAGGGAAAACCCATGGCTGCCGCTTCCAACAAACCTGGTGCTGTCCACTACGCCTTGATTGTCTTCGTGATGATTACGGTCGTGCTGGGCATTGTGTCGTATATGAACCACCGGGAATACTCGGACCAAGCGGCGGCGATGGCGGAACTGACGAAGCAAGTCAGCGATTCGAAGCGAAACCTGTCGGCTCGCGTCGACGAAGTTCAGGCTCTGAAGAAGACGATCGGTTTCATGTTTGATCTGGTGGATGACGCCACCAACCCGCAAAACGCCAATACCGTCAAAGCGGCCGCCCTGAAGAACATGACTGACTTCGGCAAAGAGTTTGCCGGCAAAGACTATGCGGAGTCCATGCAGAAACTGCGTGAAGCTCTCGATGCGGCCTTGGCCGATCGCGATTCGAAGGCTGGCCAAGTCGCCACGTTGGAGAAGGATCTGAAGGCAGAACGCGACAAGCTGAACGCTCGAGTCGATACCGCGAGCAAAGCTCAATCGAAGGCCGAGTCAGATAAACGTGATGTGATCTCGGTGCAGGACGAACGACTGAAAGCCAAGCAGGACGAGTTGGACAAGGTCAAGCAGGACAACAACACTCTGACTGCCGATCTGGCTGCGGAAAGAGAAGCTCACGAAAAGACTTTGAAGACCAAGAACAACGAAGTTGCTCAATTGGAAAACCGCATCGAACTGCTGCGAGAGAAGCTGAACGAGATCGAAAAAACCAGTTTCGAGATCGCCAAGGGTCTGATTCAACGCGTCGACAACTCGGCGAAACTAGTCTGGATCAACTTGGGATCAGACGATTTCCTGAAGCCGCGCATGACGTTCAGCGTGTACTCCAAAGAAAATCATGGTGTCGGCCGTGGGGCTGAAGACATCAAGGGCAAAATCGAAGTGACCCGCATCCTGGGATCGCACATCGCGGAAGCCCGGATCCTAGATGAAGACCTGTTCCGCCCCATGGTGGCCAACGATCTGATCTACACCCCGTTGTGGAGCCCCGGTCTGGTCGAAAAGATCGCCTTCGTCGGCTTGATGGACCTTGATGGTGATGGCAAAAGCGACTGGGAAGAGTTGAAACAACTGCTGGCCATCTCCGGTGCTGATGTCGATACATACGTCAATGAAAACGGCGAGCGATTGCCCAAAGATTCGAAGATCACCGTTCATACAAAGTTCCTGGTTCGCGGCCTGATCCCCGAGCCTAATGATGTTCCTGAGAACGACCGCGATCGCGTGAATGAGATCCGCAAGCACGAAATCGAAATGGTCAAGGAAGCTCGCGTGAATGGCGTGCGGACGATCAAGCTGAATGACTTCCTGGCCTTTATCGGCTTCGAATCGAAGCGACGCATGTTCCGCCCCGGTCAAGAACGCCCCTTCAACTTGAAGGCCGGAGCTGCCAGTGCGACCGCGGGCGAATCGATCGGCGATCGATCATCGACCGGCAACGTCTCTGGAAATTTCAATTCGGCCAATTCCAAGAAGTCTGCTCCTCAGAAAACGTCCGACGGACACACCAGCAAGCTGTTCACGCCAGCCGCCAAGTAACGTCGACGACGGACTGCTGAATAAAAACACGCCCCGCTCTTGGCGGGGCTTCTTCGTTTCTCCGACCTGCACTCAGCCGAATGCACGACTGACGATTTCGCCTTCGTTGACAGTGGCACGTTCGGCTCGCCCCTGCAGCCGGTAGGTCAGTTCGGTGTGATCGACTCCCATTGCCGCCAGGATGGTGGCGTGCAATGAATGCACGTGGACTTTTTGGTCGACGGCGTGCATTCCGAATTCATCGGTCGCTCCGATGATCTGGCCTCCCTTCACACCGCCGCCAGCCAGCCAGGTGGTGAACCCGTAGGGATTGTGATCACGACCATCGCCCTTCTCGCTCATCGGCGTTCGACCAAACTCACCACCCCAGATGACGAGCGTTTCGTCAAGCAGACCACGCTGCTTCAGGTCGCGCAGCAGTGCCGCAATGGGCTTGTCCGTTTCGCCGCAATGCAGGCCGTGATTCTCTTCGATCTTGCTGTGAGCATCCCACTTGCTGCCAGATCCTGAATAGAGCTGGACGAAGCGAACTCCGCGTTCGATCAGTCGACGGGCCAGCAGACAATTCCGGCCAAAGGCCTGAGTCCGCTTTTCCGTCATTCCGTAGGCTTCTTGAGTCTGCTGGGTTTCATTCGACAAGTCGACCGCTTCGGGAGCCTGCGCTTGCATGCGAAACGCCAGTTCATACGAGGCGATCCGCGCCTCAAGCTCGCTATCGCCGGGTCGCAATGCCGAATGTTGGCGGTTCAGTTCGTCAATGAAACCTAACTTTCCGAGTTGCCGCTGGTCACTGATTCCCTCGGGAGTGTCCAGGTACAGAATGGGTCGTTTTCCGGCGAGAAACTTCGTTCCTTGATGTGTCGCCGGCATGAAGCCAGAACCCCAGATGCGATTGCCCCCCGGCGGTTCGCGATCGCTGTCCATCATCACCACGAACCCGGGCAGATTGCGGTTCTCCGATCCTAATCCGTAATTCACCCACGCACCCAAGCTCGGTCGCCCCGCCAGCATGCTCCCGGTGTTCATCTGACAGACGCCGCCGACATGGTTCAGTGCGTCAGAGGTGCATGATCGAATCACACACAAGTCATCGGCACACTCACCAACATTCGCGTACCAGTCTGACACAGGCAACCCGCTGTCACCGTACTGCTTCCACTTTCGCTGACTGGCCAGCAATGGATTTTCAGACACACCCATCGGGGTGATGACGCGTTTAATCGACTGCGGCAAGGGCTTGCCCGCCATCTCATTGACGAGCGGCTTCGGATCAAACGTATCCAGGTGACTGGGGCCGCCATCCATGAACAGAAAGATGACGTTGCGTGCCTTGCCAAAAAAGTGCGGCCTTAAGGTCGGTGGTGGCGAAGCGTGCACTCGTGGCTGGTACTCAGCCATCAGGCCGGCGAGTGCGATCGCTCCGAATCCCCCGCCTGCACGCGAGAGAAACTCACGACGAGAGGGGACCTGAACATGGTGAGGCTGATAGCGGTCTTGCATGGCAACATCTGCTTGAGTTGAAGAGCCAGGCGATCGGGCACGTTCTTGGATCGGATCCATAATATCCTGCCGCGAACCCGCTTGAGAACCTCGATCGCTGCAAAGAATGCGATTCCTTCCCGGTTTGCAGCAGGTAGCGTATCATCTCGCCCACCTCGAAATCCTGACTTAGACGCCCGAAAGGAACAGTATGCCTGCCGGTCTCTCGCCCGAACAACTTGCCGAGTTGCGTCAATTTGATTCTCCGACGGTCTGCAATGCCGTCGAACTTTGGAATTTGCGGCCGCGTAACACCGGCTATATGAACGAAACGATTAAAGCTTGTTTTCCTGCGTTTCCACCCATGGTTGGTTACGCGTTGACCTCGACTTTCCGCAGCATGGCCCCGCCGCGCGGTGGAGATGTCTATGGAAGTATCGGGGCGCAACTCGATGCCTTCGGCGAGATTCCCGGCCCCCCGGTTATCGTCTTCCAGGACTTGGACGAACCGTGTGCGTCGGCCACCTTCGGCGAAGTCATGTGTACGACCTACAAACGATTTGGGGCTCAGGGGCTGATCACGTCAGGGGCTGGTCGCGATCTCGCCCAGGTCGATGGTCTGAATTTTCCCGCGTTTACCAATGGGGC
>CBIHQO010000203.1:0-9191 GCA_966211735.1 uncultured Schlesneria sp. | reverse complement strand
TATTATTGGGAGGGCGCGGCCCCTGCCGAGCCGCTTGAGTGATTGTGAGTCAACCTACACCCGCGGCTGGGCAGGCGCCCCGCCCTCCCAAAAACGATGACCAAGAAGAAAGACACGGCCTTGTCGAAGACTCCAAAACCCCGGAACGAACAAAGGCAGAAGTGACGGGCTGGAAGCCCATCCCACGAAGAAAAGAGGACTGATTGTGGAACGAATCTGGCTGACAGGCTTGTTGATGTTGAGTGCGGTTGCTGGGTGTCGCGAACAGCAATCGCGGCCGTTTGTGATCACGTCTCATGAATCTCGCTCGGCGATGACTCCGGAGTCTTCTGGCGGAAATGCTGAGCAGCCGACAGAAGCGGCCGAGCGAGATTCTCTGTTGGATTACGCCTGCACGATCAAGCCGAGTCGCGGTAGCGGCGTGAACACGACAGCGGGCGTGGTGACGTGCTGGCATTGTGTCAGCAACGTCGTCGGACCGGTCCAGGTGAACTGTCGTGGTGAAACGGCTGCGGGTCGTGTGGTTGCTTTTGGTGTTGAACAGGACCTCGCCCTGATCGCGGTGACGTGGCAACAGCCGCATCCGGCGGCCGTGGTTTCGACCGATGCCGTGACCACCGGCGAGGTCCTGTTCACTGCGGGTCGCGTGCGAGACGGCCGCGTTGGACTGGATCGCTATCGCGTGGTGGATTCGCCGTTCCATGCGACCGGGACTTCGATCTACACCGACAACCCATTCGTCAGCGGTCAGTCAGGTTCGGGCTTGTTCAATGCCGCGGGGCAGTTGGTCGGGATTGTCAAAGCGGTCGACATGACCGACGAACCTTATCGCGGTTTGTCGACCGGATCGGCGGCGATCACCACGTTGCTACGCACCGCAGCGGCAGCGGATGGCTCATCAACGGCAAAGAAGCCGCAACCTCGCCAGCGGCGTCGAGCAGTCATCGGGACCGCGGCCTGGTGCGAACCGTGCCGCACGTTCCGATCGCGGAATGGCAATGGCAACAGCGAGTTGGAACTGGTGTACGTCGACATCGACCAACCATGCCCCGCGACGGTGTCTCACGAGGAATGGGATCGGCTGGTGTCGACGGCCCGCGGTCTGTACGGGCCGCAGGTGGAACAAGCGATCCCGCTCGCCTTGTGGCAGGCCGAGAACGGCAAGTGGTACTGCAAGACGGTGGGTGGGTGGTCGAGTGATTCGCTGGCGGCTTGGGTGCGGTGAAGACAACGGCACACGGCGTGTGCCTACTACTTTGGAGGACATTGACGTGGAGAGGCCTGTTTCATTGTTGCCGGTGGGACCTCAGGTGCAGTTGATCCTGGATGGATTTGTTCGAGCGATTGGCGTGGGAAATCGAATCGCATTGCGGTGGGATCGGACCGGGGCTGCGACGATGGATCTGATCGGTGGAGTCCCGGAGCAATGGACGGCCGAACGGATCTACGGGCGGCTCGGGCGGTTCTCGGCTGAGTGTTCGAATCTAGCGGTCGCGGTCAATAGCCCCTACCTGCAGTACGAACTGTGCGGGGTGAACAACAGCGATCTGCGACTGACAGCGGGGGCCGAGTTGCCGAGGTTTGCTGAGCGATTGTCACCTGTCAATCCGCAGGCGGTCGGTACGAACCAGATGGAGTCTCCGGTGGGGGCGATCGGGCTGACGACTGTATTCAGCGTGTTGTCCCTGGTGTGGATGCTGCTGCATCCACGAGCCACGTTGAATCTACCGGGGACGATGGAGCTGGATGCTGTTCTGACGGATGCGAACACGTTGCAGGTCACGTTCAGAACGCCGCCGACGATCACTGTCGCGTGGGGACTGCAATTCAGTTGTGCCCCGAATCAACTGACGCTGACCGAGCGGTCGGCGGTCGTGCAATACAAGGCGGGCTGGTTTGCTCGAACAAAAGAATGGAGCTGGTCGTGATGACATTCGCGATTGTAATTGATGACAACTACGTCAACTGGCTGATGGGGCTGATTGCCGTCGCACTCCCCACCATCGGGACCACGATCGTGCTGTTGTGGAAGAGGTTTCTCGCTTACATCACGCCCAAAGTGACGGACGCGTTTAACGCTCACACTGGTCTGGTCAACGAGATGAAACTTCAGATCCCGATCGTCGGAGAAACACTGAAAAAACTGGGAGATACACAAGAAAAACAGTGTGACACGCTGGAACGACACAGCAAGTGGCATGAACAGCACGCCGAGAAGCTGAGCAAGCTCATGATCAGCTGGTCCGACAATCACGAGGCGCAGCCATGACTGTCCTCACCGTTGTGCTGTTGATCGCCTGCCTGGGGCTGGCGTCTCTGTGGCAGTGTTCGCTGCGACGCAGTCGACAACGCGGGCTGCGACTGGCATTGCTCGCCACCGAATTGCGGCGCAGCGAACAGAGCGAGCGATCTCGACGACAGGCCGTTCGCGAGTTCAAAGTGACGATCGCCGAACAAGCCGAGCAGATCGAAGAATTGGAGCAATCGCTGACTGTGTGGCGTCGGCGACACAGTGCCGAAGTTCAACAGCGCCAGGCTCTGCTGGCCAGCCGCATTACCCACGAACAGGAGGACTGACCATGCCGACACCAGAAGTTATCAATTGTCTTGCCATATCAAGTACTCGGGGCAATCACCTCGCCCGAACCGAGCGTGTTCGCGAACTTGACGGAGCAGCCACGCTGCATCGGCATAACAGTCTGACGCTGTGCGGAGCGAAGATCGAGAAGTTGTTCCCCTTCTTTTCGGCTGAATGGGCCCACGAAAACAAAATCGGTGGCGTCTGTCCCGACTGCGTTGCGAAGTGGCTGAAAGATCGACGCGCTCGCCGTCGCGAATCCATCATTCGGGGAGTGCTGCGATGAATCAAATCAAGCTGACTGCGGTGAGGCTGGCTGTCTGTGCGGACGCCGGAGATGACATCGTGCTGCCGGTCACCGCGGCTAACATCGATACGACTGACTGGACGCTCGACTTTACCTTACACCAGGCGAACCCATCCCGCGACGGACCGCAAGGGGACGCGGTGGGAAGTGCCACAGTGACGAATACGCCGGGGACACCGGATTCGTCGCTGGTGGTCCGCATCGCGGGAAGCGTGACCACGGTCTATCAGAACGTGCCGCTGTGGGGCGTGTTCCGCCGGACGAACGCGGGTAGCGAACGAACGCTGGTCAAAGCTCTATTCAGCCTGGAATGAGGCCTTACATGTCAGTCACCGATTGCTGCGAGATCGATTTGCGATGGGGGCCGGTCGAGCCGATCCAGCTGGCGGTTGATCCGCAACCGATCGAATTGCGAGCTGCTGTCGTGCCGATCGAACTGGAAGTTGAAGCATCTCCTGTCGAGTTCACGATCGCAGCACAGCCGATCCGGCTCGAGATCACCGGAGTCGGTGTGCAGGGACCGCCGGGGCCAGCGGGATTGGGAACGGGTGGCAGTACCGCTGGTCTGGTGCAGATTCGCTGGGGAACTCCGACCGCCGAATCAGGCAACGTGATCGAGATCGCGGGGAGTGTGCTGGATTACGACAGCCTGCCGCTGGCGTCGTCGGTGGCGGATATTGAAGTCCGCGTGACCGATGGAGCGGTCGATGGCGAACCTTCGGCGACCGCGTTTCTGACGGCGGCGGGGACGCCCGTCGGAACCGTACTGGCAGGCAGCGGCACGGCGTCGCTGGTGATTCGGTCGGACAGCGGATCACTGGCGATTGCGGTGCATGAAGCGACGGCGAACTGTCACCGCTATTTGTGGATCAGAGCGGCCGGCCACGAGCGATTGTGGGTGCGAGCGGCCGATGGCGTTCAAGAAGTGATCTTTGCATAGGGACAACAATGGCGACGAAAAAGCTTGGCAGTACAAAGGCGACAGACACAATCCTGGTGACATCCGTGAACCTCGCCAGCGAAGTCACCGGCAACCTGTCGGTGTCGAACTTGAATGGGGGGACCGGGGCTAGCAGCACGACCTTCTGGTGTGGTGATGGAACTTGGAAGGCGGTCGCGGCCGATCTGACGACCGCGACCGGCACATTGGGAGTAACTCACGGTGGCACGGGCCTGACCGCGGGCACCAGTGGCGGGATGCCGTACTTCTCATCGACGACGACGATCGCGAGTTCAGCACTGTTGACCGCGAATGCCCTCGTGCTGGGTGGCGGAGCGGGAGTGGCTCCCACGACGCTGGGGTCGCTTGGCACGACATCGACTGTGTTGCATGGCAACGCGGCCGGGGCTCCCACGTTCGGTGCGGTGGCGGCCAGCGATTTGACGGCAACGCTGCAGGACATGCTCGCCTCAATCGCCTGGGGAACGGCGGGAGCTCAGGCGTCACGGACGATTGAGATTCAAGCGACGGCCAACGACGCCACCGGCACCGCGATCGCCGCCGCGACAACTGATGTCACCGTGACAGTGTCCGACAGTTCGACCGATGGCGAACCCTCTGCGACCGCGACCTTGGCGGCCGCGGGAACACCCGTTGGGACCGTGCTCGCGGGATCGGGGACGGCGACGATCTCGATGCGGACTAACGCAAGCGGCCTGTTCTCGATCGCCATCACCGAACCGTCTGCCGGAAGCCGCTATTTGAATGTGCGGCAGGGCCCCAACAGTCAGGCGTTCGTCCGTGCGACCGCGACTGCCAAACAAGTGACCTTTACGTGACAGGAGTATTTTCGATGTTGAAGCAGAAACAGCGTGATTCAAAGCGTGGGGCCGCGGGGGCAGCAGCCTCATCCGAGGTACCTCCCATCGTCGCCACGGAGCTAACCGACGACGAGAAGAAGGCGAAGACCGAAGCGGTTGCCGCTGAGATCAAGGCTTCTCTGGAACGACACGGGTGCGCGTTATCGGTCAGTCGCTGGATCGACGATGAAGGCCGTATCCAGGCCGGCATGACGATCACCGTCAAACCAAAGTAGCAGGCACACTCCATGTGTCGCGTTTCTGGGAGGGCGAGGCTCCCGCCGAGCCGCGTAGGTCGATGAGCTCACAATCACAAGCGCGGCTCGGCAGGAGTCTCGCCCTCCCAAAGCAGTAGTTTATTTCATTTCAAAGGCAATCTCGTGGCGACCAAGAAACTGGGAAGCGTGAAGAACGTCGACACCGTGCTGGTGACGAGTGTGAATCTCGCCGCGGATGTCGGGGCGACGATTCTGCCTGCGGCCAACGGCGGGACGGGGAACGGCTCGTTCACCGACGGCCAGTTACTGATTGGCAACACCACCGGCAACACGCTGGCCAAGGCGACTTTGACGGGGACCGCGAATCAAGTGATCGTGACGAACGGGGGCGGGTCGATCACACTGTCCACACCGCAAAGCATCGCGAGTACTAGTAGCCCGACATTCGCGGGACTGACGCTGACAGCGGCGTTGCCAATCGCGAGTGGCGGCACGGGGCAGACCACAGGCTATGCCGCATTGGACGCTTTGACTCTGAAGGGTTCCGACATTGCCTCGGCCAGCACGACGAACCTGGCAGCAGCAACGGGTTGCTACGTCAACATCACTGGCACGACAACCATCACCGCGTTGGGAACCGCAGCGGCAGGGGTCGAGCGGATGTGTCAGTTTGCAGGTTCGCTGACACTGACTCACAACGCGACATCGCTGATTCTGCCGGGTGCGGCCAACATCACGACTAACGCTGGTGATGTGGCGACGTTCGTGTCGTTGGGATCCGGCAATTGGATCTGTACGGGACTGACTCGCAACGTCCAGCCGTGGGGCGGCCAGATGGTCTTGCTGGCGACGGCGACGGCGTCTTCGTCGGCCACGATTGATTTCGTGTGGGCCACCGGTCAGACGTACCAGGAGTATCTGGTCGTCATGAGCAGCGTGCTGGCCGCGACGAATTCCGTCACGTTTCAAGCGGTCACCAGTCCCGATGGTGCGACATGGGACACCGGTGCCAGCAACTACACCTGGGCCACGATGCAGTACAGCGTGGGGACCTTCTCCACCGGCGATACCAAGCTGTCGCTGGCGGGGAACACAACCGCGCTGACAAACACTGCCGGGCAGGATTTGGCGGGCGAAGTCCGCATCTTCGATCCCGGGGCCACGAAGTTGTGCAAGGTGACCTGGCATCTCTGTTCGCTCTCCGGCGGGCAGGCGCGTGCCGAAGTCGGCGCGGGTGACCGAGTCGCATCGGCCGCTGTGAGAGGGATTCGCTTCAAATTCTCCAGTGGCAACATCGCGACTGGCGACTTTCGCCTGTACGGAATTACGAGGTCCTGAATGGAACTGCCGACTCACAAGATCGTGAATGGCATCGCGATCGCACTCTCACCCGATGAAGTCGCGGCGACAGTCGCGGAATGGGAAGCCAACGAAAACGCACCGCAGATCGTCTTCGCGGACAAAGTCGCCGCGGGGTACGACACGGGGCAGGGATGGTTCCTGCCAATCGATGATGCCAGTCGAGCCTCACTGGGTGAGCTGCGAATGCAGATTCGCGAAGGTCTGGAACTGGGGGCCTGGACGACGGATTCGCCATGTCCGGTGCAGATCCTCGCCATGGATGGCAGTTTGCAACCCGGGACCATTGGCCAGGTCCGGGAACTGATTTTCCAAGCCGGAAACTACTACGCACAACTTGTCGCCGAACTACAGGTCGCACGCGCGGCCCAAGCCGGCTGATACCCACAACCCTCAGAGGAGATTCACATGCAGACAGCAGGTCCGACTATTCACGGAGCCCTTGGTTCGATCGGGGCGACAGCGTTGCAGCTCACCACGAACGCCGCGCCGTTGAACTCGGGTGTGCGAATCAAGGCCCTCGCCGGGAACACGGACAAGGTTTACGTCGGCCTGACCGGTGTGACGACGGCCACAGGTTATGAACTGTCGGCGGGCAACGATGTGCTGGTGCCGTGCAAGGATGCCTCGACGATTTACGTGATCGGCGGTGCGACAGGCCAGGAGGTGCGGTTTATCGCGAACTGACGCAGGCCTTTCGTGGGATGGGCTTCCAGCCCGTCACGTCTGCGAGGCGAGATCGACTCGCGACGGAACACGAAGGCGAAAAGAAGAGTGACGGGCTGGAAGCCCATCCCACGTAAAACAAGCACGAAGAACAACCAACTTCAAATTCAACTTCATTCCAACTCGAAACACGGAGCCAACACGATAATGCCAGGTTCAACACCAGTGACACAGTCGATTCTTCAGGCCGTCGACGAGCTCTTGCGACGCGTGATCGCATGGACTCAGGATTCTCACGGCACGCCGATCATGCCTCCCGCCGTCGCGACTCAGATTCAAGTCGTTGACGAACTCTGTCAGTCGCGCAAGCTTCCCGAGTCGTACTTGCCGCTGCACACCGCCAGCGGTCGCATGATGGTCGAGTACGAAGGCTATCTGATCCACGAGCTTGGCAAGTATCGGCCCGAGAACGGATCGCCCGGCCCCGGGTTCTGGGCGTCGATGAAAGAACTGGCGGCGGCTCGTCAGGAAGCCGATCAACCGCCAGTCGAACGACTCGAGCCAGTCAGCACGTTGTTGCAGGCGGGAGTGTCGCACGCCCAGATCGGTCTGCAGATCTACGGACGACGTGGTGTCGGACCGTTCATTCAATCTCACGGCGATGTCGATGTCGGACTGATCGAACTGGAAGCTCGTGAGCCTGGATCGGTGATCGAGGACGATTGGGTGCCGCCCTGGCATCTGGCAGCGATGGACCGGCGACGCCAACAACTCGAACAACAAGCAGCGATCTTTTCGAAGATGGAGACCGCTCGGCACTACGACGACCCCTGCACTGTGGAAGAGATGTTGCAGCAAGGGGCGTTCGTGCAGCAGGTGCAGCGAGCCAAAGGGGTGAGTCGAGCGAAGGTCCTGGCGGCGGCCCAGCGGATCGGCGTCACCCCGATCGACGGACCAGGCTATCAGCAGCAGCAGTCTCATCCTGGGGGAGAAGCGCCCACGGCGACCGTCGAACCAGGGGATCATGAACAATCGGAACGTGAGACGGTGCGTCACCTGGTGATAGAAGCATATCAAGAATCGAACGGCGAAAAGACGGCCGCCGACATCGTGGAGGAACTGCGCTCGTTGGGTCACGATGTCAGCATCAACGTGGTGACCGGTTTCATCAGCCACTGGAAACGCCGTCAGAAGCTTGAAGCCGCTGGGGCGGTCTGACAACGGGGAGAGCAGGCGGGTTCTCACGCGAAGCCGCGGAGGCGCGAAGGAGCGAGCCTTGTTCTTAGTCCCGTCAGGGGCGGCCGATAATAGCCCACCGATTTATCGGTGGGTCTGCGATGCACGTGAAGAGCAAGTCCCGGAAGGACGACAGAACGATATTGATGTCCAACGACGTGGATGAGGATCGATACGCGTCGCAGGATCGTTCGCTTCAACGGGAGCTTCTGTCGTCCCTCCGGGACTGAAGACTGTGTTAGCGTCGCGCGGTTCAACTGGGCTGGTGGTGTCATCTCCAAGAGGAACGACCTTGAAAAAACGAACGAAGTCGAAGGCCGATGATCGGCCGAGTGAACGTGATCTGGGTTGGTATCACCAGTGGGCGGTGTTGCATCGGCGACTGGGAGTGATTGCGGCCGAGGCCAATGCCGAACTGCTGGAGGTGCGGCAAGCGGTGGACAAGGTGGACGTTTGGATGCGGCCGCGGGTGATTGATGATGTCAATTCGCTCAGGCGACGGCATTCAGAGACGCTGGAACAGCTTAGTGCCGATTGTGTGCGTAAATGGAATGACACCGATCAGGTCGGCATGGCCGAACAGGCTCGCAAGTTCCTGGTCGATCTGCGTCGGTTGTGGAACGTCGATCTCCAAGTCGAAGCTGAAGCAGACGACGAGAGCGAACCAATGGATTGGCCACCAGGAATGACGCGGAACGAAGCCATTCAACATCAGATCGACCTGTTGCAAAAGGCCCTCCATGAGAACAACGAAGAGAGTCAGGCAACAGTTGGGACGGGGCAATCAAGCCTGCTTTCAATTTACAGCGAGACGTGATCAACCGCAGCGACACGATCAGCAGCGGTCATTCTTCGAATCAAAGCACCCGGGCGTGACGTTCCTGCTGGGTGGCAACGGGGCGGGCACGACGACACTCGCCTTGCGCAAGGCGGCTGATTTCGTACTGACAACACAACCACCGCGCAAAGACACGCCGTTCTGGATCATCGCCGAATCGTTTGAGCAGACGATGAATGTCTGCTGGAA
>CBIHQO010000202.1:0-9200 GCA_966211735.1 uncultured Schlesneria sp. | reverse complement strand
TTATCGCCTACCAGCAACTTCTCACTCACGACCATCCCGACATGCGGGTGGTACTAGAATGCTGCAGCGTCATGGCCGTATTCGGCGCTTGTTGCTTCGCGATCGGTTGCGTTCGCTTCCGCAAACTCGAGTATCCGACCTAGCTTGCGCGGCCCTTGGGCCGGTTCGGAAAGAGGCTGAGCGCCGCGGCCGCAAGTACGCCCGGCGTGGCGGCGCGAGATTTAGATCGTCGCAGGTGCGCGTCTCTGGGGATCTGCATCCCCTCAAATGCCAACACGCCTAGCAGTCAGCCCATTGGGCTGGCCGCTAGGCGCGTAAAGTGCCTCCACTTGGAGTCGAACCAAGAACCTGCTGATTAAGAGTCAGATGCTCTACCAATTGAGCTATAGAGGCGAGGCGGCCGGATTCTACTGTTCGCGGGCGATCGCTTCAAGCGAAGAGGTGCAATTGCGAATGAGAATCTGAATTGGCGAACGCGTGGGGCTCCGCCTTGCTATATGTCCATATCCCATCAGGCCTTTCCAGATCTCCAATGGCATGTGGAAATTCGCAATTTGCAACCTTTGCGGGTCGGTAGGCTACTTCGTGAAGTCGAGCCCCGGATCTTTATCGGGGGCTCCTTCCATGGCGAAGTGGAAGCCCATGCTGTTTTTGGTGAGGTCGGCCAGCATTGTGCCACCGGTGTCGGGTTCCATGGCCAGTTTGTTCTGGTCGATGGCATAGACCCCCTTCACCGTTTGGGTGTCTTTGCCCTGTGTGAAGGCCCACACGAATTCGCCCTGCTCGTTCAGGTCGAGCGAGAAGGTGGTGCCGTTGCCGCCGGAGGCCTTCCATTTGCCGATCAGATCCTTGTCGACGACGAGCTTATCGGGGGCAATATCGGCGACAGGGGGTGGCTGTGGAGCTGGGTTTTCTGATGCTGGTGGTTCGGAAGAAGTGAGCTGAACGTATTCGGCGGCGATCGTGTCTTTGGGCTGCAGGCTGACGACTTTTTCAAACGTTTTGTGAGCCGCCTCCTTGTGATCGCAAGTCAGGTAGTGATACGCCAGCAGGAAGTAGGCATCCGCGGCGTTGGGATTGGACTTGGTATAGTTTTCCAGATTGCGAAGTTGCTCGGTATAGACATCGACTGTGGGATAGAGTCCGACGAGTGTGGCCCAGTCCCAACCGGGACCGGCCGCGAGCACCGGATGAATTGTGGACGCTGCTTCGTTGTAACGGCCCATGGCGAACAGGACGAGCGATCGGAATTCGTGGATGACTGCATCCGTCGGCGCGTCCTTGAGGGCGGCGTTCACATTGTCGAGGGCTGACGGATAGTTGCCCGCGTAAAAATCGGATCGAGCCTGATCGAGTGCCGATGTGCTGGCGTCGGAAGTGCCAGCGGCAGGTGTGCCAGTGGGCGTTCCCGAATCGGCGTAGATCGGCTGTTGAACGATCGGCTGCGAGTAATCGTAGACCGCCGCTGTGGCGGGGACGGAGTAATAGGGATTCGAATAGGCACCCAGTCCAAATCCCCAGGCCATGCGGTTGAGGCCCCACGTGGTCATGCCGAACGCCATCCAGCCGGGATGTTCGTTCCAGGCATGATTCCACCAGCCGCCGTAGTTGTAGCCGTGATACCAATCGCCGTGATTGTTGTTGGCCCAGTTCTGCCAGTCTTCGCGGTTGTTGTTTCGCCAATCCTGACGATCGTTCTGTCGATCGCCTTGCAGCCGCGTTTGCAGGTTGTCTCGACGATCCTGCACGTTGGTTCCCCCATTGGGGAGGCGATTGCCGCTGTTGGGAAGTCGATTGCCAGCGTTGGGTAAGCGGTTATCCATACCGGGCAGTGTATTTGGGCGATTCGCGATTCCAGGACGGTTATCGACACCGGGGCGATTGTTCGTGCCTGGGCGAGTTTCTGGCCTGTTGTCTAAACCAGGGCGATTGCCACCCGCGGGAAGCGTGCCGATTTGTGGTCGGTCGGTTCCGGGACGCGTGTTGCCAGCTCCTGCTCCAATCGCGGGTCTGTTACCAGGACCAGTGCCGTTATCAGGCCGCGATCCGATTTCCGGGCGATTTCCCGGTGTGATGGGGGGGCGATTGCCTGCGCCGGGTGCTCCCGTGGCGGGGCGCGTCGCATTACCAGGGGTGGGCCGGTTGCCAGCACTGCCTCCGAAGCTGGGAGCACTGCCGACGTTTGGTCGCGCTGCGGGGGTGGCCGGGCGAGCCGCCGGTGCTGAAGGACGCGCGGCGGGCATTGATGGGCGAGCGCCTCCCGCTCCTCCGCCACCAATTCCTCCACCACCACCGGGCCGAGCGCCGCCGCCGCCACCACCGCCGCCTCGACCGATGCCGAATGCGGACTGATGCCAAATCATCGACAGGCTGAGGACTGCGGTCAGTCCACCGATCACCATTGTTCGCGAGGTGCGTGTCATATCGGATCAAGCTCCGGAAGCCGGGGGGTGATGTCGCGTTGGTCTCAGATGCGTCGGTTTTGTGTGCTGGGCGCTGGTGGGCGTCGGACGACTCGCACGGCGGAATCGGGCAGCAATTCCTGTCCAAGCAGCCGCTGCGTCGAATCGAGCTGGTAGGCGTCAGGGCCCATCCGAGTCACAGTACGCGTGACCGAGGCGGCGGTCCCGTCGGCCGTATAACCTTCGGACTTGATGATCCAGCCCTCGCCGACCGGGGTCCACGTCGATTCCGAGTAGCCACCGGATTGGTCGAACGCCCAGGCGCGAATCGTTCGTCTGACAGGATCCCAGCCGATGCGCTGCATGCCGCGGCCGCCACGACCACCTCGCAGTTTGATCTCATATTCCTGCATCAGATAATTCTCGTCATCGGACCATTTGCAAGACGTTTCGACCTTCGAGTCGCCGCTGTGGTCGACCCAGTCACCGAGCAGCCATTCCAGCGACTTTAAATGGTCGTGCGGAGTCGCATCCGTTTCTTCGGGAAAGTCTCGGACGCTGGCGATCAGCCAGTTACCGTTCCGCTTGAGATGGACCAACGTGTAGGGGCTGCGCGAGGCGGGTTCATCGGGGGTGAGCGTCGTCACGCTGTAGCCGTCTTCCACGGCGACATCGGGGCCAAGCTTTCTTAGGGACGTGACATGCACCGCGATTGCTGCCGAGGGGTAATTCTTGAAAACCTCGGCGAATCGGGCCTGGATGGCTTCGCGTCCCTGAATGACGTTGCCATCTTCGTCGACAACTTCGGCGTTCTCGCCAAACTGGGCGGCAATCGCGGCGGCGTCCCCTTTGTTGAAGGCGGCTTCGAACGCAGCTGCCGAGGCTTCGAGCTCGTCCGGCTCCTTGGCCTTGTCGGCGCCTTTGGCCGTCTTCGATTCCTGCGATTGGGCGACCGGCAATACAAACCAGCAGGAACAGACGACCCCAATCGCAAGTCCGGCAGCGATGGAGGCAATGAAAGTCAGACGCATGGTGATCTCCGCTGAGGCCAGCGAATCGCGGGATTGGATTGAATGGAAGCGAACGACTGTGATCGTACCGGCCGGTTTGGAAATTACCATTCACAGAGACTGCGACGGGAACGACCGTCTCTTAGAGAGTGCGTTCGCTGCCAAGTTTGATACGATTTAATCTTGATGAGTTCGGTCGGACGACTTACGGGGCCTGTTGAGGGACATGATGCAACGACGCAGCTTGCTGCAATGCGCTGGCGGTGCCGGGTTCGCCCTGCTGACGCAGATGTTGCGGCAGCGGATGGCGTTGGGCAACGAGCGAGTTGTCAGCGAAGCGAACCCCTCGCGACTGGTTGCTGCCGGATTTGGTCGCGCGAAGTCCGTGCTGGTGGTGATTGCAAGCGGCGGGCAGAGCCAATTGGAAACGTGGGATCCGCGACCCGACGCTCCTTCGCAGATCCGCGGTGCTTTCGGGGCGATCTCGACCGCCGTTCCCGGAACGATGCTCTGTGATCGATTGCCGAAGCTGGCTCGACTGACGGACCGATATGCGATCGTGAAATCGATGTCGCATGACGATCTTGATCATGGATCGGCGTTGTACCTGGCGCTCACGGGAGTTTATCACTCGCGCTTATCGTCGAACCCGCCGCCTCGCGAAACGGATCATCCGTTCTATGGCTGCGTGCTGGAGCAGCAGCGTCCGGCGACGACATTTCTGCGGTCATCGGTGATTCTCAACGGGCCGGCGATGGTTCCGTTTGAGCCCGGGCCGGGACAATACGCAGGCTTGCTGGGTCGGCAGTACGACTCACTGATCATCGGTGACATGACGGCCGATCACCCTGCCCTGCCGGGATTGGAGCAACTGGACGATGTCGATGCGAGAAGGCACCTGAAACGGCAGCGGTTGCTGGCGGAGTTGCAGCGTCTGCGAGCCTCCAACTCGTCGCGGACTGCCGACATGGAGACGATCTATCAGCAGGCATTTGGAATGCTCGATCGACCCGCGGCGCGACAGGCACTCGACGTGAACGCTGAGCCGGCGAAGGTGCGGGATCGTTATGGACGGCATCGTCCAGGTCAGGCCTGTCTCTTGGGCCGGCGCTTGATCGAAGCGGGCGTGCCGCTGGTGACCGTTGTCTGGAATCACTCGAATCGCGGCCAGGATCGAGACCCTGACGATCTGGATCAGCATGGCTGGGATACTCACAACGACATCTTCGATGTGATGGGGAAGTCGCTGCTGCCTCGGTTCGATCAGAGCTTTTCGGCGTTATTGGAGGATATGGACCAGCGCGGCTTGCTGGACAGTACGCTGGTCATTTGCATGGGCGAGTTTGGCCGGGCTCCGCTGGTGGCGTTAGAGCGGAACTTCGCCGGCGCGACACCCGGCCGGAAGCACTGGGCGGCGGCGTATTCGATCGTATTTGCCGGTGCGGGCGTGCATGGTGGTGCGGTGATTGGCGCGACTGATCGTCATGCGGCCTATCCGGTCTCGGCGAAGTACGGCCCGTGGGACGTGACGGCGACGATTTTTCATGCGCTGGGAATTGATCCGGGCGGCCACTTCCACGACAGTGCCAACCGACCGTATCCGATCAGTTCCGGGCAGCCGATTGCCTCGCTGTATCAGTAGCTGGTGACGGTCGTCGATCAATACAACTCTGATGAATGGAACTTCTATGCGTTGGGCTGTCGTGCTCTGTTGGCAACTGCTGGTCATCGGTTGCGTCTTTTCGTCCGACTTGCTGGGAGCCGATGAAGCGCCCGCTAAGGTCAGTGGCGTCTCGTTCGATCTGAAAGAGCTTTCCAAAACCCCGGAAGTGTTTCCTGCAGACGATCTGCAAGTGGAAGGTGTGAAGACGTTTTATTACGCGGGGCTGCCCTATCACGGAAAGCCGACTCGCGTCTTTGCATACTACGGCGTCCCCAAGGTCGAAGCGGGCAGCGAGGGAAAGAAGTTTCCGGCCATGGTGCTGATTCATGGCGGTGGCGGCACCGCGTTTGATCGCTGGGTGAAGGTGTGGAATGATCGCGGCTACGCGGCGATTGCGATGGATCTGTGCGGCTGCGTTCCTGTGGGAACCTATGGCAACTGGAAGCGGCACGAGCAAGGTGGGCCACCGGGTTGGGATGCGAGCTTCGGGCAACTCGATGATCCGATCGAGGACCAGTGGACGTATCAGGCGGTGAGCGCCGCGACGCTCGCTCATTCGCTGATTCGGTCGTATCCCGAAGTTGACGTGGAACGAATTGGTGTGACGGGGATTTCGTGGGGCGGATACCTGACGTGCATCGTGGCCGGAGTGGACTCACGCTTCAAACTGGCTTCGCCGGTCTACGGCTGCGGGTATCTCGGCGAGAATTCGGCGTGGTTGCCAAGTTTTGAGAAGCTCGGACCTGAGAAGGCTGGTCTCTGGCTGAAGCAGTGGGATCCGTCGGTCTATCTGCCCCATGCCAAGATGCCGATGCTGTGGGTGAACGGCACGAATGATTTCGCCTACCCGATGGATTCGTGGCAGAAGTCGTATCGCCTGCCGAAGAGCGAACGAACACTCTGCCTGCGAGTCCGCATGCCGCACGGCCACGGTCCGGCTGGTGAGAACCCAGAGGAGATCCGCGTCTTTGCCGATTCCATTTTGAAGCAGCAGAAGCCGCTGCCACGGATCATCGAACAAGGTATTGCTGGTGATGAAGCGTGGGCGAAGTTTGAGTCGTCCGTGCCGATCGCGAGTGCGGAGTTGGCCTGGACGAAAGACACTGGTCGCTGGCAGGATCGCAAGTGGGAGCAATCGCCGGCAACAGTAGACGTCGGAGCGGGAAAGGTCTCAGCGAAGATTCCGACTGCGGCGAAGGTCTTCTATTTGAATCTGTTTGATGATCGGAAGTGCGCCGCTAGCAGTCAGCACGTGGAAAGATAGCGGCGCGCCGAACGAATACTCATTCGGCGATGCCACTATGCACGTCGTCGACGCAGTGGGGCGGCGACGGGTGGGAACGGATGAATCTGAACGGCGGATTCGGATTCTGGTGGGGTGGTTGGTTGTGCGGTCGTTGCTTGAGCGGCCTTTTTGCGAGCGGGGCGGAGGCAGAGCATGGCGGGGAGCAGCACCAGTTCGCCGAGGAGTGACGCGACCATTTGGGAGGCCATCAGCATGCCGAAGCGGGCTGTGGGTGTGAAGCTGCTCATACACAGAGCCAGCATTCCCAGCGAGGAAATCAGCGTGGAGTTCAGCATCGGTTCGCCGGAGTGTTCCAGGGCGTCTTGACACGCTTCGGCCGAGGTCTTCCCCTGTTTGTATGACTGCTGGTACTGGACCAGGAAGTGGAAGGTGCAGTCGACCGAGATCCCCAGCGAGATGCTGCCGGTCATCATCATGCCGATATCGACGGGCGTCCCCAGGAAGCCGATGCCTCCGAAGACCAGCCAGATCGGGATGATGTTGGGGATCATGGCGATCGCGGCGGTGACGAAGGATCGCAACGAGATGATCATGACCAGCGAGATCGTGACCACGGCCGCCGTGAAGCTTTGCCAGAAGCCATCGAAGATTTCGTGTTGAGCATTCTTCAGCAGCGGCGTCAGGCCGGTGAAGCGAACGGGATCCCCTTCGACAGCTTCCTGCAGGTCAGCCAGAGTCGCAATCGGCGACTTTCCGTTTTCGTACCCGATCCGAGCGGAGATCTTCCACAATCGCTGACGATCGGCAACCAGGCCATCTTCACTGCTATACGATTGGGCGAGACTCAGCATGCGGGCGGTGCCCAATGCGGAGTCTGGCAATTCGGTCGGGAAGAACGTTGCCAGCGAGAGCGTGTGGTGGACGTTGGGGTGAGCGGCGATCTTGGCTTCGATCTCGCGGACTCGCTGCAATTGATCGAGGAACGCAAGCTTCTCGCCGTGGAAGTCGACGACTGCTTCGATCGAATCGATGTTCGTCAGGCCTTCTTCGACGCGAACCAGGTCGCGGAAGACTCGGCTGTTCTTGGGGAGAAACTCAGCAGGGTTGAGGTCCGGCTTCAACTTCAACAACCCGAAGCCGGAAACCACGATCAACAGCGTGGCACAGGCGAGGATCGAGTGGCGATAGTGAGCGACACCGGCTCCCCACTTGCGGAAATCGAACTGGAAGCTGACCACGTTTTGCGTTGTACAGGGGATAACCGTCAGCAATGCGGGAGTGATTCCCAGCCCGACGATTAAGGCCACGATCGAACCGGCCGCGGCCGCGTAGCCGAACTGGCTGACGGGCAGAATCGTACTGACATTGAGTGATACCAGGCCAAGCAGCGTCGTGAGGGTCGAAAGCATGCAGGGATTGAGTGACTCGCGGATTGCTTTCCCCAGCGGATCAGGGTCGCCGTGTTTCACTGCTGTCGCATAGTAACTGACGACGTGAACCGAGATCGACAGGGTAAAGATCATCACCAGGATGGCCAGCGAGCCGAGAATGAAATTCATCTCGCCACCGCAAACGAACAGGACCGACTGATTGAGGAAGATCCCCCAGAGCGTCGCGCCCAGGAGTGCGAGCGACAGACCCCAGTGACCGACCGAGTAGTACAGTAACCCGAGCGAGATGGCACAGGTCAACAAGAAGAAGCGGCGGTTGGTCTTCTGGCTCCCCAGGCGGTCGAGTTCCGAAACGATCACCGGTGCTCCGGTGAAGGCGACATGGTCTGGATCAAGCTGACAATAGGTGATCGCCTCTTTCACGCTGTCCGTGGTGCCGCCTCGGTCCTTCACACCAGCTTCGGACAGGACGGCGATCATTCCAAACATGTCTCCGGTGCGAGACTTCAACAACCCGGTGATTCGTCGATTCGCTTCATCCTCTTCGACGCCGAAGTCTTTCATCCGGGTGACCATGCGGGCCGGCGTCCAGCAGTGGCGAATGCCGGGCAGGCGATCGATGCGTCCGGCAAGGGCTTCAATCTGCCTGGTATCGATGTCGGCGGCGGACAAACCGATGACGATCACTTCTTCCGCGCCAAAGTCGCGTTTGAACTCTTCGTACTCACGCCGAACCGGGGTATCACGCGGTAGCCAGGTTTCGATGTCGTTGTTGGACGGAATATGATCCGCCACGTACCAGAGCACGGGGAATGACAGACCGACAGCCCAGAGGATGAGGCGGCTGTATTGGCGGTAGAATTCGGAGATCATGGCGGCGTCTTGATAGCAATGCGGGCAAGTCGTGATGCACGTCGACGGGTGTGTGAACAGTCAGCGGAGTTGCCGCTCGTGACCATTGCAAAGTTCGGCTGCTGGCCGCAAAGGGTCGAGAGCTGAAAGCGTACTCGCAGATTTTGCCGCTCGGTCGCCCCACGCAACCGAACCTGGCCTACTGCACTTGCACACCCGCTGACTCGAGACTTCAAGAATCAACCGCACCACACCATTAGAAAACGTCGACGAAAGACGTTGTGCATGTTCATTACAAAGCAGTTGAGAAAGCAGGACCGGTACAGGAACGGTCTGGACAACACATTCAGGCAGACTTTACCGGGTGACTTGGAATTGGTGACGATCCTGTTGGCGTAACGTTTTGTTCATCCTGTTGGACGTTGAGATGACTTTGATCAGGGGCTTCAGGTTCCTCGCGGACGCGAATCCAACCATTCCGTAATTCCTGTATCAGCGCGGTCCTATGGCTCGCTAAATGACCATGGACGATTCTGTTCTCGCAACAGTCGCGTTGGAGATTGGGAGGGCGAGGCTCCTGTCGAGCCGCGCATGTCGCTGGTCTCGCAATAACATTCGCGGCTCGACAGGAGCCTC
>CBIHQO010000201.1:0-9210 GCA_966211735.1 uncultured Schlesneria sp. | reverse complement strand
CATACATTGCTGGGCGAAGACTTCCCTGGCTTGAAGAACGTCGTCATCGGTCCAATTGGTGATCCTCAGCATCGACGTGGCTGGATTGTCTCGACCAACCTTAGAGGGGGGCGGGAATTTGGCACTGTCGAAGCGAACCTGATTAGTTCGATTGCCACGATCCTGGGAACTCATATTCGTAACGTCGAACTCTACGACGAACACGACGAACTGCTGGTGGGATTTGTCAGGTCGCTGGTTTCGACACTTGATGCGAAAGACCCGTACACGCGCGGTCACAGCGAACGAGTCGCGCTGTTGGCCCGGCGCCTGGGTCAGCAGATCGGTTTGGAAGTCAGCGATCTGGACGACATCTATCTGTCAGGTCTGCTGCACGATATTGGTAAGGTCGGAGTCGACGATCGAATCCTGGCCAAGCCGGGCCAACTGACCGAAGATGAATTCCGCCAGATTCAGCAGCATCCGATGATTGGCTATCAGATTCTTTGTCAGCTCCGAAACCTGGCTCATATTTTGCCGGGTGTTCGCCATCACCACGAAGCCTTCAACGGCAAAGGCTATCCCGACAAGTTGAAGGGAGACGGCATTCCACTGATGGCTCGCATCATCGCGGTCGCCGATAGCTACGACGCCATGGTCAGCGATCGACCTTATCGGAAAGGAATGCCGATTGATCGCCTTGAGGAAATCTTCCGCCGCGGGGCCGGCGAACAGTGGGATCCGCGAGTGATTGATGCCTATTTCCAGTCGCGCGATGACTTCCAGCAGCTCTGCGATTCGTACTCGCCCGCAACTGGCAATCTGCTGCGGGACAAGGCGACGACGCGATCTGGCCCCGTCCTTGGACGGGCTTTGCTGAAGCAATAACGCCGGGTTCGACCTGTTACTCAGGACGAACTGGTGAAGGCTCGGCGATCTCTCGCAGCCAGATATTTCGGAAGCGAACGGGGTTTCCGTGATACTGCAGTCGGATTGGCGCTGGGCCGTGTGGCTTCAGGATCGGCGGACTTTCATATGACGTTTCGCCGAGGATTTCGGTGTGGTTCTGCACAAGTACGCCGTTGTGTAACACCGTCACATAGCCGGGCTTCACAATCGTTCCTTGCTCATTGAAGCGAGGGGCGTTGTAGACGATGTCATAGGTTTGCCATTCGCCGGGTTTGCGACTGGCATTCACCAGCGGTGGCTTTGATTTGTAGAGCGAGCCTGCCTGGCCATCGAAATAGGTCTTGTTCTCGAACGAGTCGAGGACCTGGATTTCATACTGGCCCCCGAAAAAGATGCCGCTGTTACCGCGTCCCTGACCGCTACCGGATACGTGATCGGGTGTGGCCCATTCAATATGCAATTGGCAATCTCCGAAAGCGGCTTTCGTCCGGATGTCGCCGCCCCGTGGCGACGCTACCCCGTCCTCGACCACCCACTTGTCGGCACCGTTCCACTGGGACAGATCCTTGCCGTCAAACAGCACGATTGCGTCCGAGGGAGGACCGCCGACAGGGCCCGGATCCACCACGGCAGGCTCGGGCCAGATGATTCCACTCACCCATTCTTTGGAGACGGCCATCGAACACAATGCCAGCACGGTGATACTGGTGAGCAGAACAAGTTTGTGTACCGAGTGGGCATTGATGTGAGCACGCCGCATAGTCGATCGTCCTTATTAAACTTGGGTCACCAATTCGCTGTCAGTCACGATGCGCGAGGAATCGTAACAAGCCACCGTTTGAGTTGGCAACGACTGTCGACTTGTTCAGGGAACTCGGATTGTTAGTCTAAAACAATCGGAGTTGTCCCGACGTTGGTTGCGGCCGGACAAAGTGGTCGGTGGACAATGCTGGCAACGATTTATCAAGGCCGTTCTTGCGAGCGAACAGTTTGAAAGTTTGCTTGATCTGCTCGGCGATTTGCCCGGTGCCACGCATCCGTTCGCCAAAGTTCGAGGAATTGAATTCGCCGCCGCGGACCGACTGGATCAGGCCGACGACACGATCGTATTTGAGTGGCTCTTCGCGTTGCAGCCACTCCAGAAACACCGGCTTCACCGACAACGGAAGACGCAGCATCGTAAACGAGGCGTGACGCGCACCCGCTTGCGATGCGGCCTGCAACAGCGCCGGTAGCTCGCTGTCGTTCAAGCCAGGAATGACGGGAGCGGTCATGACACGAACGGGTATGCCCGCAGCGGAGAGATCGCGGATCGCTCGCAATCGGGCGTCGGGAGAACTGGTCCGCGGCTCCAACCGTCGCGCCAGCTTGGCATCCAACGTCGTCAGGCTGATGTTGACTTGCGCACAATCAAAGGCGGCGAGTTGACTAAGCAGATCCAAGTCGCGCACGACGAGCGCATTCTTGGTGATAATAGAGACGGGCTGCCGACTCGCCAGGCAGACTTCCAGGCACTGACGAGTCAATTCAAACTGACGTTCACACGGCTGATAGCAATCGGTGACGCCAGAGAAGGAGATATGCTCGGGAATCCAAGCCCCACGCGCCAACCAATCTTGCAAAAGCTGGGCCGCATTGTGTTTCACGAAGATCTTAGATTCGAAATCGACCCCGGCGTTCAGTCCCAGGTACTCGTGATAGGGGCGAGCATAGCAATAGGAACAACCATGCTCGCAGCCGCGATAGGCGTTCACGCTGTAACGGAAGTACACGTCAGGACTGTCGTTTTCGCTGACGATGCTCTTGGAATTATCGTCGAGAAACTGTGTCGGGACGCGACGCAACTCTTCGAGGAACTCGGGATCGTTCTCGAAGTCGGCATAGTCCGGTACGGAATGAAGGCTAGTAAAGCGATTCGGCGGATCGATGGCGGAGCCGCGGCCGTGCGGTGCCGGGAGCCGCACCGGCCTGTTATTGATCTCGCTCACAACGGTTCCTTCCAGACAAACACGGTCTCTCGACTAAACGACTGGCCACGGCAACGGTTCACCGCGGAGCCCCGCATTCAGATTCTGGACCGTCATCTCTTCCATGCGACGACGCGTTCGATTGGCGGCACTCCCCAGATGGGGCGCGATGATAATATTATCGAGTTCCAGCAGAGGGTGATCGCGTGGCAGCGGTTCGGGTGATGTGACATCCAGAGCTGCGCCTGCAATTCGTCGTGACTTGAGCGCCGACAGTAAGGCGTCGTGATCGACAACCGCTCCACGAGCGACATTCACCAGGATCGCGGTTGGCTTCATCAAGCTCAGCTCTCGTCGACCAATCAGATTCGTGGTTTCGGCCGTCAGTGGGCAATTCAACGCGACGAAATCGCTCTGTTTCAGCAGTTCATTGAGCGTTGCATAGGTGACTCCCAGTTCTTTCTCGGCTACTTCGTCGCGCCGGCGGTTGTGGTAGAGAATCTTCATGTCGAAGGCGCGAGCTCGTTTCGCCACTTGCTTGCCGATGCGACCAAGCCCGACAATTCCCAATGTACTACCTGAAACTTCGTAGCCGATCATGAACGAAGGATCGTAGTGTGTGAACGCAGAAGATCGAGCAAATTTGTCACCGGAGACCACATTGCGAGCGGCGGCTAAGAGCAGCGCCATCGTCATATCGGCGGTGGCCGCATCGAGGCAGCCTGGCGTGTTACCTACCGGAACTCCGCGCGACTTGGCTGCCGCACAATCGATATGGTCAACGCCCACGCCGTGATTGCTGACCAGCTTCAGATTAGGAGCTCGATCCATCAGCGGTCCATCGACACGAGGGTGGCCGTAGGTGATGAATGCGACGGCGCGGGCGAGTGCCGATGAAGTGGGGCTGTCGTCCCACTCCAGAATCTCGATGTCGGGGCCAAGCATGTCGAGCAAGCTGAGCGGCAATCCGTCGGCCATCACTGGTACAGACATCTTCGTCCTCAAAATTAATCGTGATTTGGACTGCACAGGAAAAGTTAGTCGCTACAGCGATTTCAGATATTCGAGCAAATCGCGTTTCTGATCTTCATCCAGCACGTTGGGAAATGTGTGGCCCGCGGCACTCTTACCTGACAGCTTCGTGTCAAAGTAGCGACGACGGTGGGCAATCGCTTTCACGCTCGCAGGAACTTTATCGAAGGTCTCGATCTCCAGCCCAACCTTTTCGCGGTCGTAGCCATCTTCGGTTCGCTTCCAGACAACCGGTCGCTGGTCGGAGTGAAGCAGGTGCCAGAGCGTCGGGACCGAGCCGTTGTGAAAGTAGGGAGCACTCGCCCAGATGCCATCAAGCGGCGGTGCAACATAACCCACCGGGTCTACCTCGACGGGGTCCTGGCCATAGTGGCTGAGCCAGCCCTCCTTCATCCACATCCGAAACTTCGGCGTCAGCGACTTCCATCGCAACGGGTCCGTCCCGATTTCATCGAGCGCGATCGTTTGCTGTTCGTATTTCCCCTGAGGTCCATAAGTACCGTGACAGCGAGCACACGTTTCCTTGAAGACGCTTTCGCCGCGAAGGGCCATGTCACGATTGATTTCGTAGGGGTACTTCGGTGGTTCGAGCGACTCGATCCACGCCAGTAAATCGGCGAATTCTGGCTCCCATTCGTTCAGCATTTGCGGCGTCACACGCGGGAGCAGGATGAACTGCATGAGTGGCCTGGGTGTTTTCGGAGCATGACCATCGGCGTAAAGCGACCGTTTCTTTTTCACATTCCAGAACGGCGGGGCATCCACATCGTGATGCAGCATGGGCGGGGTGCCACGCGTCAAATCCACAGTCATGTCGGGATTGCGCACTGCTCCGAGTGCGATTCCGAAGATGACAGCGTTGGTTGTGCCATTGGTCGAGCTCAGTGGCAGCTTAAGAGATCCCAGATCCAGATGTGATAGCTTTTTGCCTTGAGCAATCTTGATCATCCGCACATCTTCGGTCAGCGTCTGCAATGCGGTATGAGAGTTTGGCAGTCCCGGGATGACTTGTCCTGCCACTTTTCCTCCGTGGCAGGCCAGGCAGTTCATGACCCAATTGCCACTCTTGTCACCGATATACCCGAGCGCAGGCTTGTTTCCAGCGGCATCGTCCGGGTCTGGCGTCAGGCCGTAGTAAGAGAATATCAGCTTTCGTCTGGTCGCCGCATCGGCTTTGGCCGCTTCGGATCGATCGGGCTCGGGCCAGACCGTCCATAAGGCTTCAAAGACGCCATCATCGAAATCCGGTGGCAGATACTGATGCGTTCGCAAGTTTTCATAGCCACGGATCGCAGAAGTGGTGGGAGTCTCTGCCAGAACAGTTGAAGCGGCCAGACTCAGGCCCAGACAAATCAACAGTCGTTGCATCATCTCTGTCCTCGACTTCTCTAGATTGGCGGCGGGTGGCCAATGCGACAGTCATCGCGCGAATCGTGCTTTCTTTATAATCACTATCGTAGTCGGTGTCGGTCGGCTGACCAACCCGTCGCCAGGCGTTACAATGGCCGATTATGTCAGGAAACTCATTTGGACAGTCGTTTCGTATCACAACGGCCGGGGAAAGCCATGGACCCGCCAATGTGGTGATCATTGATGGCGTGCCTTCGGGCTTGCCGCTCTCCGTAGACGATTTGCTCGTCGATTTGAACCGGCGTCGGCCGGGGCAAAGTCATATTGTGACGCAGCGAGACGAATCGGACACGCCGGAGATTCTGTCAGGGGTCTTCGAAGGCCGGACAACGGGAACCAGCCTGGCGATCTTGATCCGTAATCAGGATCAACGCAGTCGCGACTATGGCGACATCAAGGATCTGTATCGGCCCGGCCATGCCGACTACAGCTTCGATGCCAAGTACGGCTTTCGCGACTATCGTGGTGGCGGCCGATCGAGTGCTCGCGAGACCACCGTGCGTGTCGCTGCCGGTGTTGTCGCTAAGAAATTGATCGAACAAGCGTTTGGCGGTCGTGTCGTGGGTTATGTCACGCAGGTAGGTGACATCAAAGCCAATATCGCCGATCCTGAGTCCGTGACGCTGGAGCAAGTCGAAAAGCTGCCCAGTGGCGAGCCAAATATCGTCCGGTGCCCCGATGCGGCGACCGCGGCGAAGATGGTGGAACTGATCGAGAACATCCGCAAAGAAGGGGATTCGATCGGCGGCGCGGCAGAAATCGTCGCGACGAAGATCCCCGCAGGACTGGGCGAACCCGTCTTCGACAAAATTAAGGCTGACTTGGCCAAGGCACTATTCAGCCTGCCTGCCGTGCTGGGAGTGGAATACGGAATTGGCTTCGGCTGCGTCAACATGCGTGGCAGCCAGCACAATGACCACTTTATTCCCGATCCAGCACATCCGACCGATGGTCATGCCGGGATCACCACCGACACCAATCGGCACGGCGGAATGCTCGGTGGGATCACGACGGGTCGTCCAATCATTTTGCGTGCGGCCGTAAAGCCAACCAGCAGTCTGCCTCTAGAACAGCCGACGGTGACGCGTCAGGGCGAGGCGGCGACGATTCGGACCAAGGGCCGACACGATCCGTGCCTGTTGCCTCGCTTCATTCCCATGGCCGAGGCGATGGTCGCGATTGTCATCGCGGATCATTGGCTGCGTTGGCGCGGACAGCGGTAAAATTACCTACGGGACAAGACTTCAGCATGAATTGGTTTCAGCACCAGTTAACGCTTCCGGCGTATCGTCGTGGCTTTCACTTGATTACTCGCCACGTTGTGGAAGCAGTCCCCGAACTGGCGACGATCCAAGTCGGATTGCTGCATGTCTTCATTCGCCACACCTCCGCGTCACTGACTATCAATGAGAATGCTGATCCCGACGTGCAGACTGACCTGGAGTCATCGTTCAATGCCATTGCTCCGGAGAGCTTTCCTTATGTCCATACCTGTGAAGGTCCGGACGACATGCCTGCGCATGTGAAGGCCTCGATGCTCGGCAGCTCGGTGACGATTCCGATCAACAATGGACGGCTTTGTCTGGGCACGTGGCAGGGGATCTACCTTTGCGAACACCGCAATCACGGCGGCCAGCGTTCGCTGGTCCTCACCGTGCAAGGCAGCTCCTGAAGTTGATAAGATCCGATTCAGATTTAGTGTGAGTGTCCGACGACTTCTGCAGCAACCGACGACCATCTGGAATTTGAACCTATGGCTCCGATTTCGTATCCGCAAACCTGGGACTTGGCTTCGCTTTCTCCCACCCCTGCGGCACCCGAGTTTCGTCAGAACCTGGATCGATTTAAGGCGAGACTGGCTGAATTCGCCGCCTCCACAAATCAGTTGCCGGGGGTGAGCGCCGATCCAGGCTTAGTGGCTCAGTGGGTCAAATTGATCGAAGACTATGAACTGCTCGATTCCCAGGCGACCGACTTGCGGGCATTGATCGAGTGTTATGCCGCCGGCGACGCCGAGAATAAGTCTTATCAGCAGTTCCAGGCCGAGTTGGCGACGCTGACTCCGCTGCGAGAACAAGTCGCCACGAATATCGAATTTGCTCTGAAAGAGGCAACAGACGAGGATTTCGCGGCGCTCGTGTCGGCGCATGCCACGCTGAAGAAGAACGAGTATTTCTTCGTGACTCGACGTCGAAATGCTGCGTTGCGATTACCGAAATCCCAGGAACTGCTCGCCTCTGATTTGGCAGTTGATGGATTGCATGCCTGGGGACGGCTTTTTGATCGCTTGTCCGGTGCGTTGAAGGTGCAGGTGCAGGAACAGGGCAAGATCGTTACGAAGTCGCCGGGGCAGGTTCAGTTCGATTCGAGTCAGCGGCAAGTTCGCGAAAACAACTTCTTCGCGGCCGATGCCGCGTGGTCGACGATCGCCGACACCTGCGCGGATGCGATCAACCACATCTCCGGCACCCGGCTGACGACCTATCGACACGTCGGACTCAACGATCACCTGGTTGTGCCGCTTCGATCTAACCGGATGACGCGAGAAACATTGGATTCGATGTGGTCGACGATCACGGCGCAGAAATCGGTGCTTCAAAAATACCTGGCGAAGAAAGCGGAATTGCTGGGGATCGAGAAACTGGCCTGGTACGACATCACTGCGCCATTGCCTCAGTTGCCGGGAAGTGGCAGTGCCGATGAGATCTCGTACGACGACGCCTGCGAACAGATCATCGGTGCCTTTCAGCAGTTCAGTCCTGATTTCGGTGACTTCGCACGGAAGGCTTTGTCAGAGAAATGGATCGAAGCCGAAAACCGGAAGGGGAAGCACCAGGGGGGCTTTTGCACCAGTTTCCCGGTTGCCAAGCAGTCGCGCATCTTCATGACGTATACGAACAGCGCAGACAGCATGAGTACCCTCGCTCACGAACTGGGCCACGCCTATCATTCTTATGTGCTGCGGGATCAGCCGACGTTCCTTCAGGATTATCCGATGAACCTGGCCGAGACCGCTTCGACATTTGCCGAGGCGGTCTTGGGTGAACAACGCTTTGGACGTGCGCGTTCCGACTATGATCGACTGCAGATGCTGGATGGTCTGCTCGGTGACGCGGTGGCATTCCTGATGAACATTCACGCTCGGTTTCTGTTTGAAGATCAGTTCCATCGCGACCGGCTCAAGGGTGAACTCACCGCGGACCAACTGAATACGCTGATGGAGGCGGCCCAGAAAACAGCCTATCTCGATTCGCTGGCCGATGGTGGTTGGAACCCTCGTTTCTGGGTTTCGAAACTGCACTTCTATATCACGGGATTGCCCTTCTACAACTTCCCTTATACATTCGGTTATCTGCTATCACTGGGTGTCTATGCGATCGGCAAAGACTCCGGCGGCGAGTTTGCGGAGACTTATCGTAAGCTGCTGCTCGCGACCGGCTGCAAGGACGCCGAAGACGCGGTTCGGTCCACCTTGGGCTTCGACCTGCGTAAGCCGGACTTCTGGAACAAGAGCCTGAATATCATTGCGGATCGCGTTCAGCAGTTCGTGATCTTGGCGGATGCAACACTCCAGAAGACTTCGGTTCTTTAAAGAAATAAGTAAAGAACAGGCAATCATGATGAACTTGAAGCGAAACATGGCATGGTTAGTTTGCGGAATGGCCGCGATCGGTTGCGAAGACGCACAGCGGCCAAGGGACGTTCCTATCGCCAAAGCTCCTGCTCTCGAAACAGCCAAGGAGTCGCCAGCGAAAAAAGACGATAAGCCGAAGACTGAACCGTACGAAGCGACAGTCGCAGGTTTCAAATTTACAGTTCCTGCCGATTGGCAGGAGCAACCGCCGAAGAGCCAGTTTGTCCTTGGCGAGTTTTCGATTCCGGGTGAGGGCGGTCCGGCCCGGCTGACACTCTC